>CAZXVB010000118.1:0-7987 GCA_964643875.1 uncultured Anaerolineales bacterium
TTTAGCTCCTCAGGCGCGGTTTCAACCGTCGGCCTGAATAGCAACCTTATATAAACCACAATCAAGAGGTGATCTGTCTATGCACATAATTGTCTGCATGAAACAAGTCATTGACCCAGAAGTCCCTCCTCACCTGTTCCAGATCGACCCGGTGGCCAAAAAACAGATTCGAGGCCGCCAGCCGCTGGTCATCAGCGATTACGACGAAGTTGCCATCGAGGTTGCCATCCAATTGAAGGAAAAGACCGATGGCAAAGTCACCGTAGTGACTATCGGAGAAAAGGAGACAGAGGAATCTCTTCACCAAGCATTGGCGATGGGTGCCGACGAGGCCATCCGCCTGACAGACCCGGCTTTTGAGCAGACAGACGCTCTGGGCAAAGCCCGCATTCTGGCCGCTGCCATCCGGCGGATTGGGGCATACGACGCCGTGTTGTGCGGTCGGCAGGCTGGGGATGTGGAATTGGGCCTGGTGGGACCGTTCCTGGCTGATGAATTGGACTTGCCCTGCGCTACTTTGATTGCCAATGTGGAGCCTGCGAACGGTAAAGTGCGTTTGAAGCGTCCCACGGAAACCGGCTACGACATCCTGGAAACATCCGTACCATTCCTGGCTACGTTGACCAACGACGAGAGCAATGTGCCCCGCTATGCGTCGGTACGGGGCATCATGAAAGCCCGCAAAGCCCAAATACCCGTTTGGTCTGGCGAGGACCTGGGGGTGGGCGTTCAGGATACCTTGCTCCAATTGGAAGAGCTGTTCGTCCCCAAGCGGGAAATGGTGTGTGAGTTCATCCCCGGCGAGAGCGGCGAAGAAAAGGCTCACAACCTGTTATTGCGGCTCCAAGAAGCGAAACTGATCTAGGAGGGATTCACAATGACCCACATTCTAACCATATGTACTGCTTCGGCAGAAAAACTCCCCTCCTCTGCCCTGGAAGTGTTGTCTGCTGCCCATCATCTGGGTGAGCAGGTCGGGAGCGGAAAGGTGCATACACTGCTGATCGGCCATGGGGTTGAACACCATGCTCAGACACTCGTGGCCCATGGAGCCGACGAAGTTTCCACATTTGCACACCCTCGCCTGGAGCAACCAGAGGAGGAGATTGTACTTCAGGTCGTGGCCGCTGCTGTAGAGGCCCTTTCACCCGATGTGATCCTCTTCCCCCACGATAACCTGAGCGGCGGGCATGTTGCTCCCCGCCTGGCCCATCGGTTACACACCGGCATTGTCACCGAGTGCACCGGGTTCGAGGTGGCGGACGACGGTGCATCCATCCGTTGGCTGCGTCCGGTCTACGGCGGGAAGGCGATGGCCTATATGACTATCGCCGGGCCAATTCAATTGGCCACCATCCGCTCCCTGGCTTTCGATCCTCTGCCGGCCGATGAGGGCCGCCAGGGTGACGTGCACCCGGCTGCTTTCTCTTTGGATGTGGATGCCATCACGCCCCGCATCGTGCGGGTGGATCAGATCGTGACCGCTGAGGAGCTTGAGGGACTAAGCCTTGACCAGGCCGACATCATCGTGAGTGGTGGACGGGGTATGGAGGACAAGGAAAACTTCACTGTGCTCCGAGAGCTGGCCAACGTGCTGGGCGCCGCCGTCGGTGGTTCACGGCCAGCGGCGGACCTGGGATGGGTTCCCCATTCGCACTTAGTCGGTCAAACCGGCAAAATTGTAGCCCCCAACCTGTACATTGCTGTCGCGATCTCTGGTGCTCCTCAGCATATGTCCGGGGCGGGGTCATCCAAAACCATCGTAGCCATCAACAAGGATGAGGATGCCCCCATCTTCAAGGTCGCCCACATTGGCGTAGTAGACGAATGGCAAAACGTCATCCCGGCGTTAATCGAAGAGTGCAAACAGGTCGTAGGCTAGTAAGCCGAGGGTTGTGCGACACAAGTTCACTTCTTGTAGGGAGAATATTCCAATGCAAAAGCTAGAAACACAAGCGGTTGTGATCGGCGGCGGCATCACCGGATGCGGCGTCCTGCGTGACCTGGCGATGCGTGGCATCCAGGCGACATTGTTCGAGCGGGGCAATCTCTCGGAAGGCACTTCGGGCAACTTCCATGGTCTGCTCCACAGCGGTGGACGGTATGCCGTCAAAGACCAGCCGGCCGCCAGAGAGTGCATCCATGAAAATCGAATCCTGCACCAAATCGCCCCTCAGGCCATCGAGGACACCGGGGGCTTCTTCATTACCCTGAATGATGAAGACGAAGAGTTCCTTCCCCGCTTTCTCGCCGGCTGTGAGGAGGTGGGTATCCCGACCGAGGTATTTTCTTCCACCGAAGCACTGAAGGAGGAGCCACAGCTTTCTCCTCGAGTTCGGCATGCCGTTGCCGTTCCCGATGGCAGTGTGGATAGTTGGGATTTGTGTATCGGCAGCGTAAATGCCGCCAAGGAGCTGGGAGCCAGGGTCTTTCTCTTTACGCCGGTCACGGAAGTCCTTCGCCAGGGCGACCGGGTAATCGGCGTCAAGGCGGTGGACCAGACCAGCGGTGAAGAATACGAGGTGCACGCTGAGTACGTCATCAATGCCTCCGGCCCCTGGGCCGACAAGATAGCCCGCTTGGCCGGTATCACTATCCCTATGGTACTCAGCAAAGGTACGATGGTAGTACTCGATAGCCGGCCGGTGACCCGCGCCATCAACCGCTGCCGCTATCCCACGGATGGCGACATCATCGTTCCGGTCGGAACAACCGTTATTCTGGGCACCACATCGGTGACCGTCGAGGACCCCGATCATTTCTCTGTGGAGGAGTGGGAAGTGTTCAAGATGCTGGAAGAGGGCATCGAAATGGTACCGATGATCGAGAATATGAGCATCCAGCGCTGTTATGGGGGGGTACGGCCGCTCTATGAGCCGCCGGATGAACTTCAAGGTGTAGAGGAAGGCCGAGAGGTCAGCCGGGCGCATTTCGTCCTCGATCACGAGGAACTCGACAGCATCGGTGGGTTCGTCACGATCACCGGTGGAAAGGTGACCACTTTCCGTTTGATGGCCCAGGACACTGTGGACCTGGTATGTAAAAAGATGGGGATTGATGCTCCTTGCCGCACCCACCTGGAGCCATTGCCCTTGGGGTAATGTGTAGTGGATGCGGATCGAATAATGGGCAAAAAATACCGAACAGCACAAAGAGAACAGAAGAGTGCGAAAGAAGCTCGTCAGGAAGAAGAAAAGGGGAAAGAATCAGGCGCTCAATATGGTTGGATCCCCCTGTGGGGATGGGGGCTAATTTTCCTGCTTCCCTTGGCTTTCAGCGAGTATATGTTCTATGTAGCCGGTCGCCGACTCAGTATGGTGCTGTTTCCCGTCGCCTGGGTTGGCTTCTGGTATGTGGTGATGAAACGTTCCGACTGGGTTATCTTTAACAAACGGAAGCAATGATGTATGTACTGATCATCGGCGCCGGGGCCATCGGCTCGCTGATCGGGCATAGGCTGGCGCGGGCCGGGCAAGAAGTCACCCTGGTGGGCCGACCGTCGTTCGTAGCCGCCGTCCAGGAGCGGGGGCTTGGGCTGGAGGAATCCACCGGGCGGACATACATCCGCGACGTTCGGGTGACGAGTGATGTAAGTGATATTGTCCCGTCCGTTACTGGTGGGAAGACGGTCGAAATGTTGCCCGACCTGATCGTCTTCACGATGAAGGCGTACGACACCGCCGAGGCAGCAAGGCAGATAGCCCCACTGGCTATGCGCGGGGTACCCATCCTGGTAGTCCAGAATGGAGTCGGCGGGGAGGAATTGGCCGCCCAGGCCTTGGAGAATATCCCGGCCTCTATCCTCTCGGCGGTGATTACTCTGTCCGTGGAGATCGTCGAGCCGGGATGGGTGCATCTGGCCACAACGCGGGGGGGCATCAGCCTGGCCCCGACGACTACATTGGCCGGTGAGCCACCTCCCATCGCGCCCTATGCCGAGATGTTCCGGCGGGCCGGGTTCCGGGTGGCGACCTTCCGCGACCATCGCGCCCTCAAATGGTCGAAGCTGTTGCTCAATATGATTGGAAATGCGCTGCCGGCCATCGTGGGCTGGTCACCCGACCGAGTCTTTGCTGATCCGCGCCTGTTTGCTATGGAGCGGCAGGCCTTTCGAGAGGCCGTTACTGTGATGCGTGCATCCGGTATGCGACCGGTCGCCCTGCCCGGTTACCCGGTGCCGTTGCTGGCGAGGGGCATCTACTCCTTGCCGGAGCGCGTCCTGCGCCCGTTGTTCCAGCGGTTCATCGTGGGCAGTCGGGGCGGGAAAATGCCCTCGTTGTACCTGGACCTGGCCCATCACAAGGGGAAGTCCGAAGTGGCCTTCCTGAACGGGGCTGTCGTCCGGCAGGGGCAGGCGGTGGGCGTCAAGACGCCCGTCAATCAGGCCCTGTACACGACGTTGATGGACATCGTGGAAGGTCGGACGCCGTGGGAAGCCTTTCGAGATCACCCGGAGGAGATACTGGCCGTGGCTGGATTCCGGGAGAAGGGGCGATGAATCGGATTGAGGCTTGGCGGACATTGTCCGACGAGAGCCGTTCCGAGGAATATGCCGCTTTCGCCCGGCGCCATGGGTTGGTAGGATGGGAGGGCAGGTACAGCCCCTATGACGAGCAGACCTACCACGCTGTGTTGGAGGCCATTACTCCTGCCGATGTCGTGTTTGATATTGGCGCTGGAGACCTGCGACTCGCCGTCCAGATAGCGGCCGTGGCCCGCCAGGTCATCGCCGTGGAGGTCAATCCGATTCTCGTTGGACAAGCTCTGGCATCCATTGGGTTGGACCTGCCGCGCAATCTGCGCGTTGTATGCGCCAACGCCCTGGATGTACCTGTCCCATCGGGAGTCACCCTGGCCGTGCTCTTGATGCGTCACTGCGCTCACTTTGGGCTGTATTTCGACCGTTTGCAGGCTGCCGGTTGCTGTCGGTTGATCACCAACGCCCGTTGGAGGAGCGGCGTCGAGGAGATCGCACTCCAAGCCCCGCGTCGGGATTTCGGGGATGTGCGCGCCGGGTGGTACGCCTGTCGGTGCGGGTCCGTCGGCTATGTGGGGGACGGGGAACAGGTGGATGCCCCTCCGGTTGAGGTCGCGTTCTGTCCGGCTTGTCGCTCACAGGTAAAAATGTGAATTGTGAGGAAAGAAAAGAAAATGCACACAGAACAACTACAGGGCAAACGGATCGCGCTCCTGGTCGGGCCGGGGTATGAGGATCTGGAGTTCTGGGTCCCGCTGATGCGCTTACAGGAAGAAGGGGCTGAGACCACGATTGTGGGCCTCCATGCGGGGGAGACGTACATCAGCAAGTCCGGTGGACTTTCCGCCACGGCACAGCTCGGCAGCGATCAGGCCCAGCCGGACCAATTCGATGCGGTCGTCGTGCCAGGCGGGTGGGCGCCGGATAAGTTGCGGCGTTATCCGGGCATCTGCGCCCTGGTGCGGGGGATATACGAGCAGGGTAAAATCGTAGGCGCGATCTGTCATGCCGGTCTGGTGTTGATCTCGGCCGGTATCGTGCGCGGACACCGCGCTACCGGTTCTCTGGGCATCAAGGACGATCTGCTCAATGCCGGAGCGACATGGGTGGACGAGCCTGCCTTCCGGGATGGGAATTTGGTGTGGGGGCGCGTCGTAGCGGATATCCCTGCTTTTTGCCGGGAATTGGTACACGCTTTGGCGGCAACATAAGTTGCTTGCAGATGACAGACATGGAGGCTGCATTGGTTGGGATCGTTATCGTCTCACACAGTCATGAGTTAGCCGTCGGCGTCTGTGAGTTGGCCCGTCAGATGACCGGAGGGCAGCCGGTCCCTATAGTTCCCGCTGGGGGAACCGATGATGGCCGGATCGGCACCAGTCTGGAAAAAGTCTCTCAAGCGCTGAAGACGGTATTTGCTCAAGCGGAAGATGTCCTCGTGTTGGCCGACCTCGGCAGCGCCGTGATGATCACGCAGATGGCATGTGAGTCTCTGCCCCCGGAACAACGTGCACATGTCTCTCTGAGCGATGCCCCGTTCGTGGAGGGGGCGATTGCCGCCGCGGTGGCCGCTGCTGGCGGCGGCGACATAATGACTGTCAAACAAGCTGCCGAAGGAGCGCAAGGCATCTCCAAAATTCCATCAGAAGGACCAACCGCAGAGCCGACCGCAGAGACGGAGGAACCGGTCTCCGCTCTCACAGGTGAACCGCTCCCCACAGCCAGTGTTGATGTCCAGGTGATCAACCCGACCGGTCTCCATGCTCGTCCGGCCGCCCTATTCGTCCGCACGGCGATGCGCTTCCACTCGCACATCACCGTCCAGAACATCACCCACAACCGTCCGCCGGCCAACGCCAAGAGCATGATGGACGTTGCCAGTCGCGGGACGGCAATGGAGGGGGAAACGATCCGCATTGTAGCTCAGGGAGAAGATGCTGACGAGGCCATCGCTGCACTGCGCCAGTTGGTAGCAGAGGGCTTTGGTGAAATTTCCGTTCCTGTGCCTTCGCCTCCTTTGGAGCCGAAGGTGAAAGCAGGCATTGACGCCAGCCCCACACCCTCATCTGAATCCGAGCAAGAACTACCCTCTCAACTCCAGGGCATCCCCGCTTCCGAGGGAATCGCCATCGCGCCGGCGTTTCCCTACCGCCCCTTTCAACCCACTGTTGAACAGCGCACGGTCGCCGATGTCGAGGCGGAGATCGCCCGCCTGCATACGGCGCTGCAGCAAGCCCAACAAGAATTGAGCAATATCCAGGGGGAAATTGCCACTCAAGACGAGAATGTCGCCCGCATCTTCGAATTCCAACGCATGTTGCTGGAAGACCCGGCCGTGGTCTCGACTATCGAGGAAGAGATCCGCAGCTCGGCCATCAATGCCGAGGCTGCCGTAGAGCGCGCCATTGACGCATGGACGTCTCGCTTCACAGAGTTGGATGAGACGATGCAGCTTCGGGCGGCCGATGTACAGGATGTAGGGCGACGGTTGATCCGCGTCCTGATGGGGCACGAGGAGCAGGTACCCTTGAGCGATGTCTCGGAACCGGTTATCGTGGTGGCACAAGACCTGACGCCCTCCGATACGGCCCATCTGGAGCGGGCGAAGGTAGCCGGCCTGTGTACGGCGATGGGGGGAGCCACCTCGCACGTCGCCATCCTCGCCCGCATGTGGGGCCTGCCGGCCGTCGTCGGCGCCGGTGATGCTGTGTTGCGCATACCGGCGGGTACTCCTCTCGTCATAGATGGCCAGGCGGGACGCATCGAAGTTGCTCCTCCGCCGCACATCATCCGGGCGTATCAGCAACAGGCCAGGCAGCAAGCCCGGCGTCACGTCGAGGCGCTGAGTCACGCCGCCGAACCGGCTATCACCTTGGATGGATGTAGCGTTGAAATCGTGGCTAACGTCGGTGACGTGGCCTCGGCTCAAGAGGCGCTCCGCCAGGGCGCTGAAGGGATTGGCCTGTTGCGCACGGAATTCCTCTATCTCGATCGCCCGGCGCTTCCTACCGAGGAGGAACAGATCGCCGTTTACCGCGCCATTGCCCAGGTGATGGGAGAGCGGCCGGTCATCATCCGCACTCTGGATGTCGGCGGAGATAAGCCCCTGCCCTCCATCCCCCGTCCTGCCGAGGCCAACCCAGCCCTGGGCATGCGGGCCATTCGTCTCTCTCGACACCACCCCGATCTGTTGCGCATTCAGCTCCGGGCTATCCTCCAGGCGGGGGTCGGCCACAACCTGAAGGTAATGTTCCCACTGGTCGCCACGATGGAGGAACTGAAATGGGCCTTCTCGATCCTGCGGGAGGCGGAAGCGGAACTGGACGCGGCCGACGTTGCGCATGTGAAAAGGGAAACCATCGAAGTAGGGATTATGATCGAGACGCCGGCCGCGGCGATGATGGCCGACCTGCTGGCCCCGGCGGTGGACTTTTTCAGCATCGGCAGTAACGACTTGACCCAGTACACGCTGGCCTGTGACCGAGGTAATGAGCGTTTGGGGGCCTTGTT
>CAZXVB010000119.1:0-7920 GCA_964643875.1 uncultured Anaerolineales bacterium
AGAAACTGCGGCAAACGCAACCTGCGGGAGGCTCGTCCCTACCCCTCGAATCCGTGTAGAGCCACCATAAAACACAATAGAAGGGAGGTGCATTGGATGTTGAAAAAGCTAAGTTTGTTTTCCGGTATAGCCTTGTTGGTCCTGCTGGTCGGTGTAGTAGGTGTATCCAGCGTATTCGCGCAGGAACCCACCCCTGAACCGGGTGTTCCGCCTGCGGGGGATATGCCTGCCAGGCCTGGCGGCTTAGGACGCAGCGGCGGAAGGATGGACAGGCGAGGCTGGGGCCTGGGAAGGGATTGGACGGTGTTTGACGCAGCCGCCGAAGCCCTGGGACTGACTCCAGAGGAACTGTTCAGTGAGCTGCACGGCGGAAAAACTCTGGAAGAAGTCGCCGAAGAGCAAGGGGTGGAGATCGAAACCGTGCGAGAGGCTATGCGGGAGGCCCGCCAGGAGGCGATGCGTCAGGCGGCCGAGCAAGCTATCGAGCGGGCTGTGGAGAACGGACGTATATCCCAGGAACAAGCCGACTGGCTGTTGGAAGGCCTGGAAAACGGGTTCGTCCCTCTGGGTCTGCTGAGAGGACATATGCATCAACGGAACCCGGCCCCCAGGGCACCCGCTGAGAACAACGGCGGTATGTAGAGTAGGTCAGGTTCCAACAGGTGACGGCCATCCACAGATGGCCGTCACTTACCTTTCTCAACACCTCGCAACACATCCTCAGCCGTCAGCCATCCGCTCCCAGGGAACACTTGCGCCACCTGCGGGGCGAAGGGGCCGATGTCCGCCGACGTCAACACTGCATCGGGCGGGCCATCGGCCAACACTCGCCCACCTTCTAGCAGAACGACCCGGTCGGCGATCTGCGCAACCAGCTCGACGTCATGGGTGACCAGGAGCACGCCGCTCCCTTCTCGTTGCCAGGCTCGCAGCAGATGCCCCAATGCCCGCTTGGCCGGATAATCCAGCCCCCGTGTCGGCTCATCCAACAACAGCAGACGGGGGCGGGTGACAGTGACAGCCCCCAGCGCCACCCGTTGCCGTTGTCCAATGCTCAAGTCGCGCGGATAGGCTGTGGCCTGCACCCGCAGGCCGAGACGGTCCAACAATTCCGGGGGGGAGATTGGCGGGTTCGATGCCAGGCCATGGTTGCGCAACGTAACCCAAAGTTCGTCGGCCACGGTATCGGCAAACAGGAGCGCGTCCGGCTCCTGGGGCAAATACCCCACCCGACGGCAAATTTCAGCGGTATGCCAATCATCCAACTGCTCTCCATTCAGCCAAATCCGCCCCTGACGGGCGTGTGGAGGCAACAGCCCCACGATCGCCCGCAGAAGCGTTGTCTTACCGGCCCCATTCCGTCCCATTAGCGCTACCAACTCACCGCTTCCTACGGAGAGAGAGGCCGCCCGCAAAACCGGTGTTTCCCGATAACTTACCGACAGATCCTCAACCCACAGCACCGGGGGGGTGCGGCGCGAGGGCGGTCGCGACGCATGCCGGGGGAGAGGAGAAGGTATCACCCGGCGGGCGAATCGCCGACCCTCCGCCAGGGTGAGGGGTAACGGCTCCCACCCTAACGCCTTTCCAAGGGTGACCAACGGCGGCGTCAGCTCTATGTCTACAAAGCGCAGTACGTCGCAGGGAGGGCCACTCACCACCGGCCGACCCGGCCCGGGGAGGTAGACGATCCGATCCACGTATGGCAATATCCGCTCCAGGCGATGCTCGGCCAGCAGCACCGTCAGGCCATCCTCCCGATTCAAACGCACCACAGCCTGAAGCACCTCCTGAGCAGAGTGAGGATCGAGTTGGGAGGTCGGTTCGTCCAACGCCAACACCTGGGGGCGGAGCACCAGCGCCGCGGCGATGGCCACTCGTTGGCGCTCGCCGCCGGAAAGCGTCTCCAGGGGGCGATCTCGTAGCGCGGATAGCCCCATCTGCGCTAATAGCGCCTCGACCCGATGGCGCATCTCTTCGGGGGGCACGGCCGCATTCTCCAATCCAAACGCGATCTCATCCTCAACCCGATCCATGACGAACTGGGCTTCCGGGTCCTGAAACACGAACCCAACGATGCGACTCAACTCTTGTGGTCCGGCCCGTAGAGGATCTGCCCCCGCTACGCGGACATGCCCCTGGATAGCGCCGCCGGTGAAATGGGGCACCAAACCGTTGAAACAGCGCAACATGGTGGATTTGCCAGACCCGGAAGGCCCCATGAAGAGTACGAACTCCCCTCGCTCGATCTCCAACGTCACATCCGCCAGCGCCGGCGCATGGGCCTCTGGGTAGGTATACGTCACATTTTCACAATAGATGAATGGTTCCATCCAAACCTTTCAAACCCCCCGTGCCCCGCCGACCAGGATGGCCGGCATCAGCAGGCCCAATAGCCCCACGCCGACCAGTGGGTGAAAAGACGGCCAACTCAAATGCGGATAGGGCGTGTAGTAGAGCGCTCCTCGGCCCAGCAGAACCACCCCCCACACCGCAACACACCCCACCATCCCCATCGTGTCCGCCATGATCCAGGGACGGGGGCGATAGACCGTGGACGAGGCCTCCTGCCCCAAAGCGATGACTACACCGGCAATGACGCCGCCGCCAACTGCCAGGGAGACCACAGCGAGCCACCTCCAGGTCGGTGAGGCGGCACGCAACGAGTAGGCGCTCCAACCGATCAACAAAGTTACCAGACCAATGACCAGCGTAACCTGTGTGCGGATGGACTGTCGCCGCTCCGATACTGCCCCATACCCCCGCGCCACCATCGCCTCTGCCAGGGACAGGGCTTGCTCCATACTCCCGACCAGCAGAGGAACAACGATGGGCAGCCAGTCCCGCCAACCCCGCACCCGATGCCCCCGTACAGCCTGCGCCTCCCGGATGCGGCGCAGGTTGCGGGTCATCTGAGGGACAAAGGTCAACGCTACACAGAGCACCACACCGGCCTCGTGGAACGCCTGAGGGGTCAGGCGAATCAGATCGCGCACCGATATGGCCCGGTTGAAGGCGGAGAAGGCGCTATAGATCGTCGTCAATACCAGCCCATTGACCACGCCGAAGAGCATCGCTTCCCCGGTCCATGGGCCACCGATCAGCGGCCAATGGCTTGGCAGGCGAAAGAAAACCACCTCCCCTATGTGGGCCGTCGCGGCATTGAAGACCGCGGCGAAGGGCAGGGCCACGGCCGCAAACCGCACAGGCGCGATGACCGCCTGGCGACCCTGGTTGGCATCGGAAGCACAGCTCCCGCCGACCACCATTGTGGACAACAGCACCAGGACGACATACAGAGGGTTACGGGTAGAAGAAGCCACCACCAGCGCCGTCAGCACCCACGTTGCCCAGGCACGCGGATCACGCATGGGGAGACTCCACGGTGAAATGGAAGCGACGGCGGAAACGGCGCAATGAGCGGATCGTTGGCGCACCCAGGGCGGCGATCAACGCAGCGTTGCCCAAAGCGCGCATCAGGTCCCACACCAGCGACGTAGAGAGATAAAAGGCCGCATACTGGCTCACAATCTGGCTCCACTCCACGTCAGGACCACCGGGAATGGTCGGGCCGGCCGTAAAAGGCCAGAAATACAAATTGATGATTACCCCGTATAAAATTCCCCACAAGGCACCAAAGCTGCTCAGGACGACGATCTCTCCGCCCAAACGTCGGCCGGAGGGACGGCGCTGGCTCCCCATCAGACGTCCCAGCCAGCCGGCCATCATCCCTACCCAGCCGGTGGTGAACATCTGGTACGGTAGCCATGGCCCCACTCCTCCGGTGATCAGCGCGGAGACCAGGAGTGTGAACGTGCCCATCAAAAAGCCAAAGCGACTCCCAAAGACGTAGCCGACCAGAATGATGGGCGCGAAGATGGGAGAAAATCCCCCCGGCATTGGGACCGCGACCTCGATGAAACGGAGCACGCTGGCGACGGCGGTCAACACGCCCAACGTGGCTACCGTCTTGGCAGCCATCGCCTGGCCGTGCATCTCTACCAACAGGGCCGTCAGCGCCAAGAGCACCAGGGCAGTTGTCGTGACCATAGTCATCGCCCCTGTCCCCTGGCCCTGGGTAGCCCCCAAAGCTGCCGAGCGGGCCGCGGGGAAAAAGGGAGAAATGAAGGCCAGGACCCCAATGGCGGCGCTGAGGGTGTAGATCAGCCCGGAGAGGAACTTCCGAGCAGTCATGCCATTCTCACGATCTCCGTGTCAGGAGGAAGGCCAGCCACCCCACCAAACCGCCGACCATCAGGCTGAATGTGATGTACCCCACGGCAGCGGACCACGGCTTTGGCGATATTGACGATGATGTCGAGGATAGAACAGGGGTCGGCGTGTCCGGCTCCCGCTCTGTCGCCCTTGTCATCGTCATCACCATCGCCATTGCTATCGCCTCTCCGGTGGCGGTTGGCGTCGGGATCGCAACCGATTCCGAGGGAGTGGGCAGCGCAACGAGTGTTGGCGAGGACAGTGAGGGAATCACCCGGTGGACAGAAGTAGACGCGGGTGTTGGTGATGGCGTCAACAAGAAAGCCGAGGCCACTTCCCCTGCCGCCGGGGATACTGAGGGGCGTGTCGGCATCCCGGCCTGGGTGGTCGTGGGCAGAGCCGGCTGGGTCGGCGCAACAGTGGGGGACAGGGTACTGCCGGTGATGCCCAGGATCAGCGTATACGTCTGCTCTCCACCAGCTCCCACGACCCGCAAGCGATATTCCTGCGGTGCAGACGGACAGACCTGTCGGCTGCCGTTCGTGGTCACAAGCTCATCATCCAGATAGACCGCATCGGCGTAACTCGTGTCCCAGCGCACAGTGGTACACGCGCCGGCCGGGATCGGGTTGGCATCCAGGCGAAACCAGGCCGTCGGCGGGGGAGAGGTAGCCGTCGCTGCCGGCGCAGGAGTAGCTGAAGGGGACAGTGTAGGTGTAGCTGGAAGCGGCGTATCCGTCGGCGGCATCGTCGGCAGCGGCGTAGCAGTTGGTGTCGGTGCCACGGTCGGCGTATTGGTTGGCGGAGGAGCGCAAATCTGGTCAAAGGAGTAGACCGGGGGAGGCGTCCCGCCTCCCCAACTCCAGCCATCCACGTCGCCGTGGTGCAGGAAGAAATTGCTGGCACCCAGCGTAGAATACGACCAATTGCCGTCACTCAAATGCCAGTACGACCAGTAGTTGGGGATGTCGCACGTCAAGCAGCTTTCGACCGGACAGCCTGTGTTTTCGATCTGGCATACTGCGGCCCCCTGAGCATTATCGAACGCAGCCACGATGTTCAGGCCAGTGCGGGTCAGGGCATCATAACCGCTGATCTGCGGCTCGGAAAAAGTCACGCAGCGTGTCACCGATGCGCCATCCCCAAAGTGGATCACAATCCCCACCTGATTCGCTCCCTGGCCCTGGCCCTGGGCCTGAGCATGGCCTCGAAAGGGATAGACATCTCCATGGGCTAACCCGCAGATCGAGACTGTGACCAACAAAGCCAGCATCCTACGCCACACACCCGTTTTGTGCTCCACAGGTCATTCCCCTTCCCGAAAGCGTGCAACGCACTTCTTCTTGACAAAAAGGTGCGTTGCACGTCTCAAGCGCCTACGCCCCCCGCGCCTACGGCTGGTTGCGGACAACCAGCGGCAGATACACGTGCTGGAACTCCATCGTCACCGGTGGCAATTCCGCTGTACCACTTTGCATAGACGTCTCGTCATACTGAACGCCATCCGGGTCCTTGAAAGTGACCTGAAATTCATACAGCACCATGCGCGTCACCGGCAGAGTAGCTGTGAAGTATCCCTCCTCCACAACCCGGTTAAGCATCGTGTCAGTGATCCAATCGGCCTCGCCTACCGACCGCCAGGCCAGCGTGGCGCTTCCATCACCATCCAGGTCGCCGCCGAAAGGCACGACGAGGTTTATGCTGTGGCCCCACGTCGCCCGGGGCGATACGGCCACCAGGCGGTCCGGGTCCAATCCCATTTCCACCGGCACGAACGGTGTCAGCGCCGTCGTCGGCAAGGGGTAGTAAGCCCTCAGAAGCGCCGGGACAGCCTGCAAAGTCGCCAGCACGTTATCCACGCCGGCCATCGCGAAGGGGCCATCCGCCTTCTGAAGCGCCGCCAAGGCATCGAAGGGTGTACGTCCGTTCTTCTGCCACGCCGGCGCGGTGAGGTCTTCCCCGGCAGCCAGCAACCCCTGGATCACATAGGCAGTGGTGTTGGCGTTGGGCTGACCAAAGAAGTCCCAACTTCCCTCAGTGTTTTGCGCCCCCCGTAGGAAGGCCGTCCCACTGACGACGGCGGTATCGCTGGAGGGAACTCCGGCGGCGATCAACGCTTGCAGGACCAACCCAGTGCTATCCGATTTGCTGAACCCCCAGGCATCCACCCAACTGCCATCGGGGGCCTGCATCGCCTTCAGTCTATCCGTCACGCTCACCGGGACCGTCTCACCGGCCGCCGCCAGGCCCATGATTGCGAAAGCCTGGTGCCACGAATTGTTGGGATCACCGAAACAACCTCTCGTCGGGCTGTACCAGGTGGTGAGCAGCACATCCACAATATCCACCCCGCCAAAGTGATGCGCATCATCGCCGGCCGCCTCGACGGCCAGTGCCAGTTTACCGGCCGAGTCGGCTGTCTTGGTGACAAAAGAGGCCGTCGTGGCCGAGAGGTACTCCATCGCCGAAACCCCACCCGGCAAATGCACCTCGGCGGGATCATATCCGGCAGCCGCATAGGCCAATACCGCGTCACAAGTCACACCGGGGTCCGGCCCTGCCCATCCGTTCCAGGAACCATTGGCGTTCTGCTGAGTGCCTACCCACGTGAGGGCACGGTCCGCACGCTGTCCCCACCCCAATACCGGCAATGGTACTTCGGCCAGCGCGGGGATGGCGTGGGCCGTACTCAAAGCATTATTGCTAAAACTGCCGTTGGGCGCACGGAGCGATAGAAGGTCATCGTAAGGCGTGCCACCACCGGGAGTGGCCCAACTGGCGGTGGGTGGCACGTAACCGGCCGCCAGCAATGCCTGGATCGCCGATGCGGTCGAGTCGGCGCTCAGGCTGCCCCATGCCTCCCAACCCCCACTCGCCGCCTGGGCAGCCCGGAGGAAGTCTAACCCGTTCCGAATCAGGGCATCGGTCGGGGCGACGTGACCGGTCGCCAACAGGGCTTGCAGAGCCAGAGCCGTCGTATCCACATCCCCGTAACCGGCTCCCCATCCCCATCCTCCATCTGGCTCCTGGAGACTGAGCAGGTATTCGGTGGCCGTGAGCGGGATCGTTCTCTGGGCGGCCGCCAGCCCTAACAGCGACCAAAGCTGATTGATGGTTCCGGCTGTGCCGCTAGAGTAGCCCCCCTTGGCAGTCGAGCTATATGCCCCGGTGTCCGGGTGGTAGGTGGACTCCAGCGCCGTCACCAGGTCCAGCGGTTGTCCCGCCGAGCCATGTCCGGTGGGATAGACGCCAAAGCGGGTCGGGTCGGCTTGAGCGGCTACCACGGACACGACGAGCATACCAGCTCGCCCCGGAAACAGGGTACCGGTCAGATCGTGTGTATACGTATACGCCTGCGTCTCCAGATAATCCAACGGCGTCGTACCGCTGATCGAGGTCAAGGCCGCCACGGGATATCGGGCAGCCCCCAGCGCGATGACCGTCTTGATTGTCGTAAACGCATCGGCGACGCCGGGGGCCCAATCACTCTCGATACCGCCACTGGGTAACTGGCGGGTCCTCAGATAATCCACAGAGGCGCTAATCACATCTTCGTAGTCCAACTGGGTAGCGGCTTGGGCCGACCGGAATGCAGATACAGCGGGATGAGCATAAGCGGGAACTGCCGATAGTCCGATCCCATTCAATCCCACGAACAAGCCGACCGTCGCAATCACCGCCAGCAGGACGGCCAGCCTCAACGCG
>CAZXVB010000120.1:0-7886 GCA_964643875.1 uncultured Anaerolineales bacterium
TCGGTTCGTAGATTTCACTACCCGACATATTGATCGGTAACCCTCCCGCAGGTTTAAAATTACGTCAGTTGTGCCCCCAAACCGCTTCTGAACCTGCGAGAGGGTCAAAATGTCGGGTAGTGAGTTCGTAGATTTTAAAGGGAATGTTGCTGTTCTCTGACGGATTGGCCCTGGTCATTTCTGGTGGGCCACGCGTCGAGCGGATGGGGTGAATCAGTTACGTTCAGGAGGATGAAATGGGAAACATCTACAAAGTGGTGATTACTGGGCCTTTCGGTGTGGGCAAAACGGAGTTTGTTCGTTCCATCTCTGACATCCCCATTGTGATGACCGAAAAGCGCATTACAAATGAATTAGCAGCCGTAAAGGAGGAGACCACGGTGGCGATGGACTATGGCCAAGTGCGGATCGGTGACGATCTGTTCCATCTGTACGGAACGCCGGGGCAACCTCGTTTTGAATTTATGTGGGATATTCTAGCGAAAGAAATGGATGGATTTGTTTTATTGGTGGATAGTTGTGATCTGAATAGCTTTATGCAGGCTAGACAATTCCTTCGTGTTTTTCAGCGTAAAACTGACGTTCCTTACCTGATTGCGGCCAACAAGCAAGATCAACCCACGGCGATGTCTGTGGAGGAGATTCGTAAGCGGCTAGGCCTTACACCAGAGATCACAGTGATTCCTTGTATCGCAATAGACAAAGCCAGTGTGCGGAATGTGATGGAGGAATTGCAGGCGATCCTGCGTTGACCCAGAAGACTCCGACATTGCATCACCGCCGATCCCGACCCCGCCGTCTACAGCGGTGGGGTCGGTTGCTTTGGAATCCTCTGAACGACGGCGCTCTATCTCGGCCGGCTCGGCCTGCTCGGCCTGCTCAGCCGCCTTAGCGGAACGAACAGCGCATTAGCCTCAGGGGTGGCCTCTGTGGCCCACAATTCGCCTGTATCCAACCAATAGCCCCCGGTTCGTAGCCAGATACTCGCCCCTGCCGGGGGTACAGGAAACCGATGGCGTTGTACTAACACATCCCCTGCTGTGATTACCAGGGGGGAAATGCCCAGCCCATCGGCTATGGCCAATACAGTACCTTCGTCTGTGATGAGGTGCGCCATCAAGGAAAATGGCCGCTCTACAGGCCCCTCAACGACCTGCCACCAGGTTTCGATTTCCCATTCCTGTTCCCCTTCGATGGTCACAACCCCCAAAAGGACCAAAGGCTCGCCAGGATATGCCCCCGCCACCTCGTTTCTCCCAATACCATCTACATCCGGCCCGGTCGGTAGAGCGGCCGGCGGTGCATCGGCAGGAGCGACATGCACGGTGGTAGTCTCCAGGAGGGACAGCGGACCAGACGCTCTTTCAAAAAGCACAAACGCCGGTTGGGTTTGAGGCTCCCATTGCCGGAATGCTAACGGTAGACCATCCACATGCCGGGCGATGAAGTCGTCGTTGGGCCTGGCGGGAGCCAGATAGAGCCGTTCCCATAGGCTCTCTGGACGAAGCAAGTCCCCATGGAGCGCATAGACCCCTTGCGCCGCGCCCCCACCGGGGTAAACCCAGCTTTGTGTGCAATCGAATGGAACCCGGCGTAAGGGGATCTCCCCAAACCCTTCCTGGATGTCCTCTGCGCTCAATGGAGGGGCCGGTATGGTACACTGTGCCAGCCAGCGAGGCGCCTCGCTCACCTCCACGTGGTAGTAATAGAGTGAGTGTGCGATCACGGCATCGGGAGGATGGTAGCGGAACCAGGCGAAGTTGTCCCGGTTGACCAGTGGAAAGCCGGTGAATGAGTTGGCGCTGATAACGTAATCCCCTGGGGCAGGAAATAGCCACGGTCGAAACAACGGGTCGCTTCCAAGCTGAAGAGGGGGCAGAGGTCTTTCCCACAAGTCGTGGGGGACGACAGTGGCGTAACCATCCGTGCCGGAGTAGCTGAATGTGACGCCGCGTTCATCGCGGAATTTCCGCAACGCGGCCCACCCTTGTCCCCAGTCGGTATTGCTGCCTTCCAGGTAGCGCCATCCCTGATCGGGTCCGCCAATCAGTTCATTGAAGAAGGACAGTTCGAACGGGTAGATCCGTAACGTACCTACGATGTACCATACTCCGAACCCTGCCAGGGCAATGGCGGCCCATCGCCACCGGTGTTGCCCGGTATGTAGATGCTCCCAGATGGTCACAACACCGCCGGCGAGCAATAGATGGATCAATGGATGAATGGGGAGTATGTGTCGGTAGCCCAGGTTGGGGCCTCGTACGATTGCCAATGTGAGGTATAGAATCGCAAACACTATCAGCAATTTCAATTGTGCCCATAATCGTTTTCGTCCCAGGGCGGCGGCTGCCAATGGAATTGTAAATAGCAGAGGGAGGGGGTTCTTAATAAGAAACGCCAACGGAAAATACCACGGCCAGGGGGCATGGTGTAGCTCGCCTAAGGCGATTACCCAGGGCTTATTCTCCGGCGTCGCATGCTGTAAGACGCCTTGCCAATGATGGGGCGCCGGTACCGGGATAGCGGGGCCGGCCGGCAGCGGGCCGATGGCGAAGCCATACATTGCCCACAGGATAACGAATGCTGCTCCGCCCATCAATATCACCTGCAACCCGCCTGGGACACGTCGTTGGTTTAGCCACCAGGTGATGCCGGCCCATCCCACTCCGATAGCTACCCAGAAGATACCGGAACTTTTAGCGACGGATGTCATGCCCAGAACCAGGCCGGCCGCCAGTGCTCGGCGCCAGGTAGGCCGACGTTCCCAGCGCCAAACCAGGTACAATCCCCATGTTCCCAGGGTTGTCACGCCAACATCGTTGGTTGCCAATCGCCCGTGGGCTAACAGATTCGGGTCGAAGGCCAGGGTTCCCAGTGCCAGCAGTCCTCCCCACTCCCCCCACATGTCCCGTCCCCAGCGATACACGACAGCGGCCAGCAGGATGACCAACAATATCGCCGGTGTGCGACCGGCGACAGCGGCCCGTTCGACGGGATCGGCCAATATTGGCGCTACAGATCTGGCGTATGTGGGATAATCTTGTTTCCATCCATCCATAGAGGTGATTGGAATGTTTGGCGTCCCCAGATAGAGTGGTAATGCCTCCCACGCATCCACCAGCAGCGGATGCCCGCGCATTGTCACAGTCCAGGTGGGATCCGGTTCGCCGGTGACGAGTTGGGCCAGGAACGTGTATCCTGCTGTAAGATGAGATGGTTCGTCGAATGTGAGGTAGAGTTGGCGCTCCCCAAATGTGAGCATCGCAAACAGAACCCACAATATCAGGATTGGAAGGACTTGGTGTATGCTGCCTTGCCTTTGCCCTCTCGTAGAGATCATATCGTACACGCTTCACTCCCCGCACGCCGACGTCACCGCCAGACGGACGGCATCGTCGGGCATACGCTCTCCGTTGGCGTCATAGGCTGGCAGGCGCACAACTGTGGCCGGATCGTACATACCGATCAGCAGCGATATGTCTGAGGAAATCTGCGCGGCCGCGTTCAGATTTAAAGGGATCGTGTGCTGGTCTATGACCATCTCTCCAGGGAGCCACCAGGTGGTTGGATACTCACCGTTGCGGGGTGGCCCATCGTGTTGCCCTATGAGCTGCCCATCCGGCCCTATCGCGTGGACAAAGACCACCATATCCCCCTCCAACGGACGTTCCCCCTGCCAGTAAAGCCGCAGGTTCAGGGCGGGCGTGTCGGCGTCTGTGTGTAGGTGCAGGTCGTAGCCCACCAAACGGATTCCATCTTTCCAGCGGAAATCGGTGACACATGCCGGTGTCGGCGGCGGTGTCGCCGCCCGCATTCGCCATGGACCCAGCACCACCATGTCGCTCTGCACGTCAGTCAGTGGTACGCGCGGGCCGGTTATGTCTGCTTCGTCTGCTTCTGCTCTGCTCGCTTTGTTCAACGATGGAGGAGAGCATAAAAGCCCTACCCGCACCCAGTAGAGCGCCTGGGGTTCTGCTTCCTCCGGTACGGTCAACACATGTACCTGTTGGATGGTGTCGCCCGCCACCCAGAGATCGGTGGGGTACAGAGTCTCTCCCAGCCAAAACGTATCCTCGGCCACGCGTTGGGTGGGATCCTGCGGCCCTAGTTGAACCCACACCCAATACCGCTCTGCGATGGAGGTCTCCGTGTGCCAGTACAACGTCAGCTCGAAGGTCTGCCCAGGGACGAGATCGTCCCATTCTGCCCGGTAGCCGATCAGTTGGATACCTCCTTTAAACGTCAGCCCCACGGGTTTCGTTTCTGTGGAGAGGGTTGCTCCGTCGGGCAGGCGTGGGCTGGCGTAGGCCGGGCGGAGATAGCGCCACGGAACGAGGGCGGCGATAATCAGTGCCGCGACCGCTGCCGACCGTAGCGCCCAGCGGCCGATCCGCCCTTGTCCCCATACATCCAGCCCCCAGGCCAGTAAGACGGCCAGCGCCGGCAGGGTGGGGAAGAGCAACCGGCCGCTCAGAGCGCCGGTTCGGGTGGCCCACTGCGCCATACTGAGGACATTAGCGATGAATGCCAAGGCCAGCAGGGCCACACCACGCTGAGTCGTCGCCGTCCTGTGCCAGAAAGAGCCGCCGGGCCGCACCGCTGCGCCGATTCCCACCAACGCGACCAGTACCATACCCCCTACGGCTGCGTAAAACGCAGAGGGCAGTTCAATCGGCGCCCATCCGAATGCTGCCCAGTAAGACCGTGCGATGGCCTGTATTTCCCGTAGACCCAACTGGCGCAAGGGAACCTGAGCGGCGAAGTGCGGCGCCAATCCCAACGGATCGTCGTATAACACCCAGTTCCGTGCGTACCACCAGCCACTTACCGCCACAGCGACGAGTAAGAACGTCGCGCCGGCGGCCATTCGTTTCCTCCAGAAATCCCACCGGAAAGGCCGGGCTTGCCGGTCATTGGACCGTTGTTCGACCTGAGTGGCTATCGCCAGCAGCCCCACGGGAACCAATAGCAGTCCACTTTGCTTGGTCAACAGAGCCAGCCCCACTAACCCGCCGATGCCTGCCCAGCGTGACCAGGGTGCTGCGTCCCGCTGGGCCGACACTATGGTCCCCAGGGTGATGGCAAACAAGGCGTTGATGAGTGCGTCGTTGGTCACGCTGGCGGAGATGGAGAGGAACTGAGGGTTCAGTGCTACGATGGTCGCTGCTCTCCAGGCGATCCCCGGCCGATGGGGCCACAGTGTAAGCGCCAGCCAGGCGGTACAGATCACCACCACGGCCCCCAATCCTAACGAGAGTATGCGTAGCAAGATGGTTGCCCGGACGGTACCGCTCTGGGACCAGTTTTCTGTGGCTCGATGGGCAAAACCATTTTTGTTGCGTGGGTTGCCATCCGGCTGAGGGGACCAGCCGATTTCCCAGGCCGGGCTGGGGACGATCAACTGCGGTAAATCGTCCATTTCGACACCGACAAGCGATACCAGCGCAGCGCCCAGAGCGTGGTACAGTGGTGGGGCGTAGTAGAGCGGCGGATCGTGATACGTCAGAAACCAGATCGTGTTTTCGCCCCTGGCCAGGCGATCCGGCAATACCCGGGGCGGCAGTGTGCGGTGGAGCGCGTAGTACCGCACCAGAGAGAGATGGGACCATTCATCTGGTCCCTCAAAAGGTGGGATCACGGCGGCATACGTCGTGGACAGCACGGCAAATGCGATGAGGAGTATGATGGGCGGCTGAACAAACGCTCGTTGAAAGGAGTGGGGAAAGAAGTGGGGAAAGAAGTGGGAGTGAAAATAGGAATCGGATGATGCCTGTTCACCGCGATGCATCATACCCCCTGAACGTGAACGCGCCTATTGTGACCCAGGCCGCAACCCGGAACGAAGCACCTGCGCATAGGCTGCCATCCGCTCGATGCGCAGAGCACGCCGATGCCCC
Source organism: uncultured Anaerolineales bacterium (assembly GCA_964643875.1). Classification (GTDB taxonomy): domain Bacteria; phylum Chloroflexota; class Anaerolineae; order B4-G1; family B4-G1; genus CAZXVB01. The sequence continues at coordinate 5,898 of CAZXVB010000120.1, forward strand.
AGGAGCCATTTCGTTGCTTCCAGACCCCATTGCCAGGCATAATTCGCCAGAATGAACATCCGCAGGACTTCGGCGATAGGCCGACCGGCGTATTTGCGGAAATAGCGTATTTTACTGGTCTGAAAGTGGATGTGGCGGGCCGGCCATACTTGCTCGCTGCTTTTGCCCTCGTGATGGACAATCCGCGCGGCAGGCAGGTAGACAACCCGCCAGCCGGCCTCACGGAACCGGCGGCACCAATCCAGCTCCTCCGAATACATGAAAAACCCCTCATCCAGGAGCCCTATTTGCTCAATGGCGGTGCGCCGGGCCATCAGAGCGGCTCCTTTGACCCAATCTACCTCGACTGTCTCATCGTCCTTGTGATCGAGGACATAGTATCGCCTCAGCACCCACCGGGGGGCGTATGGTTGCAACCAGGTAGACTCGAAGAAGGCCGTTGCCAGGGTCGGGAACCGGCGGCGCGAGGATTGTACCGATCCGTCGGAATTGAGTAACTGAGGGCCGATGACGCCCACGTCCGGGTGGGCATCGGCGTAGGCGACCAGCGTCTCCAGGGCATCACCCAACACCTCGGTGTCCGGATTGAGCAGCAACACATATCGTCCCTGTGCTACACGTATGCCCTGATTGTTCGCGGCGGGGAAACCCCGATTTTCGACGTTGGCGATGAAGCGCACACCGGGAAATTCTGGTGATAGCGTCTCGACGCTCCCATCGGTCGAAGCGTTGTCTACGACGATGACCTCCTGTGAAATTGTCGCCGGCCGCTCCAACGAGGCCAGGCAGCGCCGTAGGAGATCGCGCACATTCCAACTGACGATGACGACGGAAAGGTCCACCATCGGAGGTTCGACAGGTTCAATCCAAGTAAGCCAAGCGACGGTCACAAGCGTCGCCGGACGGTAAAGTCGGCCAACTCGATGAGGGCCGTTCGATACGGCGAATCGGGTTGGGAATCCAGAAACGCTTTGGCCTGGGCAGCGTACTGGCGGGCGACTTCCATTGCCTGTTCCACCGCCGGTGAGCCGGCCACGATTCGAACGGCTTCTTGAATCATCGCCTCGGGAGAAGCCGGCTTGGCTAATACCTCTTCGACTATTGACCGGTTCGGTTCTGTTTCTGACTCCAAAAAGAACAGCACCGGCAGGGTAATGAGGCCATGGCGCAAATCGCTGCCTACCGGCTTGCCCAACGTGGTTTCATCGGCCACTAAATCCAGCACATCGTCCACGATCTGGAACGCCAACCCCAACTTTTCTCCATAGGTGCGCAGCGCGCGGATAGTTTCCTCAGCGGCGTCGGCCAGGATCGCACCCGCCTCGGACGACATCGCAATCAACGAGGCCGTCTTGGCGTAGATGCGCTCGTTGTACTCTTGTCGGTTGGTTGCTTTCCCCGGCCGTCCATACCCCTGCCGGTGACTGAACATCTGACGGATTTCGCCGTTGCAGATCACCATCAGCGTTTCGGAAAATCGTTGCATCAGGCGGATGTTTTCCGCCTGGGCTGCCAAATGGGCTGCGTAGGCAAACACATAATCACCCGTCAGCACGGTCGTGGCGGGGGACCAGCGGGCATTCAACGTTTCCAGTCCACGGCGCATCAATGCTCCATCTATCAGGTCGTCGTGGATCAACGTGGCCGTATGGAGCATCTCTACGGCGGCGGCTGCGTACACCACTTGCTCCATTGGAGCGCCACACAGGTGTGCTGAGAGCAACACCAACACAGGTCGCAGTCGCTTGCCGCCGCTGCCGATCAGGTGGTCCATTGCCATGCCGATGGCTGCATGTCGTCCTTCCACCGGCTGAGACAAAAGACCCTCGACCTCTTCCAGGTCATCATGTACCAATTGGATGAAAGATAAATCCTGCAAAGGCATTACCTAAATCTAAAGTAACTGCTCACTTGGCGGTTGAAATCGCACCTGTGAGGGCCTTCGTCTGGCTGTCCACCTGCGTGGACAAGCACGTCCGCACAGGCGGA
>CAZXVB010000121.1:0-7852 GCA_964643875.1 uncultured Anaerolineales bacterium
TCCCGCAGGTTCAGAAGCGGTTGGGGGGCATTTTGTGCCCTGATGTGGGGCTATAACACGTGCAACTGACGCAATTTCAACCCTGCGGGAGGGTTACCGATCAATATGTCGGGTAGTGAATTCAGACACGCCCCCTTTCAAACACACTCTAAAGAGGAGAAGAACCATGGTGCTTCCAATGTGGGCTTTCTGGGTTGCTCTGATCGCAATGGGCATCGGCTTGCTGGGAGTATTGTTGCCGGTCGTGCCCGGTGTGGGGTTCATCTGGATCGTTGTGTTGGTCTACGCCATTGCCGAGCGGTTCGCGACCATTGATATCCTCACTTTTGGGGTCATCACTATGCTGGGTGCAGTGGGTTTGACAGCCGATATCTGGATGAGCCAGGTCGGTGCACGGGTAGGCGGTGCTTCTCCCTGGTCCCTGTTGGTGGGCATGCTGCTGGGCGGGGTCGGTGCACTGATTGGCCTGCTGTTCGCCGGCGTGGGCGCTGTGCCCGGCGCGATCATCGGGGCGATTGTCGGTGTAGTCGTCGCTGAATGGCATCGTCTGGAAGATTGGAAAGAAGCGTTCAAGGCCGGAGGCGGGTGGGCGCTAGGGTGCTTGCTTTCCGGTGGCATCCAGTTCATCATCGGCACATTGATAATCCTCATTTTTGTCTGGCAGGCGTTGAAAGGTTAGCACAGTTGGTTCATCAAGGGGTGAAATATGTCTCGACGCCGCCGTCCGTACCGTCGCCTCAGCCGTCGCACGTTGGAAACCCGCGCCCCACGTAAGGGTACCCTGGTGATGGCTGCCATTCTGTACATCGTGGGGTTGTTCGGCGTTTTGGGGTTCTTCCCCGTACCGGCTCCCTATCCCACATACGCCCTGGCGATTGCCGGTGGGTTGTTGATCCTCGCTTCGCTCGTGCGGGGATTGTGATATTGGTAAACGCTCCAACTGTAAACCATCCCGCGATCCATGAACTTTTTGGTCCCCAATGGCGTGTAATCAGTGAAGTCACCAAGGGGCCCCCTCAGTCGGGGGGATTGGATGTGCATCGAGAGTATGGCGTTCCCAATTTCGATAACCCTGTTCCCCTCACTGCGGGGCTTGTCGTGTTGGTCGGCCCAGGCCGGCCGTTTGTGGAGCCGCCTGTGCCGGGCGATTGGCGGAGATGACCCCCAGGCTCCCACGACAGCGGTCTCGGTCCCTACGGAGGAGTTGATCCGTCGCTTCCAACAGGGGCAGCCGCTGGCGTTCGAGGCCCTCTATCACCGCTTTAAGGACCTGGTCTACCGCACGGCCTTGTTCATCACCCGGAACGGAAGCGAGGCCGAAGATGCCGTCCAGGAGACGTTCATAGACGTGTTGCAGGCCCTGCCCAATTATCGGATCGAGGGGCCGGCCCGTTTTGAGACCTGGCTCTATCGGGTGACGGTCAACCGCTGCCGTTCCCGTATGCGCCGCAAGGCGTTGCCTCAGGCTGGGTGGGAGGACCTCGAAGAACGTCTAGAGCGTATCCCGGAGGTCAATCCCGACCATGACCCGGAGCGGGTCACCGTGGAGCGAGAACGCGCCAGTGCATTGTGGCAAGCCGTGGACATGTTGCCGGAGTCTCATCGCGTTGTGGTCTTGCTGCGTTATCAGCACAACCTGTCATACCGGGAGATTGCTCAGGTATTGGGTGTCCGGTTGGGGACGATCAAGTCCAGGTTACACAATGCCATGCGTATGATTCGGGAGACCCTGGAATCAGAGAAGGAATCCGGCAGGGGACCGGGAGAGGCGTAAGCAGGAAGATGAAACGGTCGGCAAGTTCCTCCCACGTCACCGGCGACCTGTTGGCTTACCTCGATGGAGAGCTGGACGCAGCAGCCCGGACCCGTGTCGAGGCCCATCTGGCCGTCTGCTCGCAGTGCGCAGAGGCGTTAGAGACATTGCGACAACTGCAATTGGAGTTGCATGCCACCTTCGATCTGGCTCTGACGCCCATCCGGCTACCTCCATCAGCCGACCGGCGTATTCTGGCGACGTTGCACGCCCGCGTTGAGCGGCCCTCCAGTTTTCGGTGGCTGGTAGCGCGTACACCGGCCTGGGCGTTTCAGGCATTGTTGGCTGTACTGGTACTGGCTTTCATCGTTAACACGGTCTCCATCGGTCCTGCCCTGCTCCCTGCGACTGCCTTGCCCACTTTCCAGGAAACGATGGTGTTGGGACAGGAGAAGATGGCCCCAGGCGCGCCGGTCGCCTTGCGGGTGCTGGTGCGTTCCTTTTCTATCGCTTCCTCCGATTCTACGGCGCCCCCGCCACAACCGGTCGCCAATGCCGACATCACCGTGCGTCTGGGACGCACGCCAGGCCTGGCGAGCGTCGTGTATACCGGGCGCACCGGCGACGATGGTTCGGCGGACGTGGCTTTCACCGTGCCGCCCGACCTCACGGGCAGGGCGACGTTGATCGTGGAGGCTGCCTCTCCTGACGGTGAGGAACAGAACCGCGTCGTGCACCCGATCACCATCGTCCGCAGTTACAAGTTGCTTCTGTCCTCGGACAAGCCGGTCTACCGCCCCGGCCAGACTTTGCACTTGCGGGCCGTGGCGCTGGACGCTGTGACGCTCCGACCGGCCGCGGGGGAGACGATCACGTTCACAGTACAGGGGCCGGCCGGGTACGATGGGGTTATCTCCCCCGTAGTCAGCGATGATTTTGGCGTAGCTTTTGTGGACATCCCTCTGTCCATAGACGCACCTCATGGGACGTATACAGCGACGGCCAGGATCGGGGATATCCGCTCTGAGCGGGCCATCTCCGTTGGCGCGTATGAGCTGCCCGCTTTCCGCGTGACGCTGGAGACCGAACGACCGTTCTATCTCCCCGGCGACCTGGTGACCGGCCGGGTAGAGGCGGCCTACTTCTTCGGCAAGCCGGTGGCCGGCGCCGCCGTGACGATCTACAGTCGCTCGCTTGGAGAAAGGGCCGCCGGGCCCTCGATTCCCGGCTTTCCATTGACCGGGCAGACGGACGCCGATGGCCACTTTGTGTTCACCTTCACCGTGCCCACAACAGCAATGGGGCAGGAGACGCTCCGGCTGGGCCTGGAGGCGTCGGTGGTGGATCGTACCGGCCGGCAGGAGGGCGTGCGTCGGGAACTGCCGGTGGCGTCTGCCCCGGTCTTGATCCAGGTTGCGCCGGAGAGCGGTTGGCTGAAGCCCGGCGTCGAGAACGTCCTCTACATCCTGACTGCCCGTCCCGACGGTCAGCCGGTGGAGACTGACCTTACCATCACTCTGGATGGAGCGTCCTACTCCTTGGCCACCGGTCCGTATGGCTTGGCCGAGTTCCGCTTTACGCCCACCGCTGCAACCGCCTGGATGGAGGTGCAGGCCAGGGATGTGGCCGGGAACGTCGGCCGGGAGGTTTTCACCCTGCAGAGCGATTCTTCGCCGGTGACGCTTCTCTTGCGGGCCGAGCGAGCCGTGTACCAGGTGGGCCAGACGGTGCGGGCCGAGGCACTCGTTTCCTGGCCCAGGGCCGGAGCCGGGGCGGGCAACTTCACCCCGACCAACGTGTTCCTCGACGTCGTGCGGGCCGGTCACACCCAGGCGACTCTCTCTGCACCCATCGAGGACGGCCGGGCGACCTTCGCGTTGGACCTGGACGAGGGGATGATGGGTACTGTGGAGTTGCATGCTTACCTGGTGATGCCAGATGATACGCTGGTGATGGATACCCGCCCGATCATCGTGGATGCCCCTCGCCAAGTCGCCGTGGCGGTCGCTACCGATCAAGACGTGTACCGACCGGGTGAGACCGTGCACCTCACCGTCGAGACGGCGGATCGAGCCACCGGTCAGCCTCTCCTCACGGCGCTGGGTATCGGCGTTGTAGATGAGTCGGTCTATGCCCTGGAGACCCAAACGCCGGGCTTCGTGCGCACTTATTTCCTGTTGGACCGTGAGCTGCGCACGCGCACCGCTCAAGCGGCGGCCCTCGACTTGCCGGCGCTCCTCGAAGCAGAAGCAGACATGCGGGCGGCGCAAGACCTCTCCGCCCGGGCGGCCTGGGCCGGTGTGACCGGTGCGGACTTCAGCATCACAGCTCGCGATGCCACGCCTGCCCCGCAGGAGATTGCCTTGCCGCCCGTCATCGCCCGCAGGCTGCAGGTGACCGTCGCCCTATTGGTGCTGATCCCGATCTCCCTGGCCCTGGTGGTGGGATGGGGGACACGTCAAGCCGGCCTGTTGCGCCCGGCAGTGCGCCGGGTGGCCCTCGGAAGCGTCGTGCTGACCCTTGCCTCGCCGCTGGCCGTGCCCTTGATTGGCAGAGCGATGTGGGCGCTGTGGCAATGGGTCGGCCCGGCCATGCCGTTGACGCTGGCGATGGTCGTCATTGCGCTATGGATCGGCCTGACGATCCTGGGGTGGCGATGGCGCGACCGGTGGTTCCAGTTGGCGACCGGCCTGCTGGGGGCATACCTGGCGCTCTTTGGACTGGCCCTCCTACTGGCAGCCTGGAGCGGGAAAACGACCGGCCAGGCCGTTTCACCCCTGGGACTGATGTTGGCACTCCTCGCCTTCGTGCTGCTGCTGCTCGCCCTGGCGACTTTGGGCCAAGCGATGGTGGCAGCGGGGCGCACTGTGGCCGGATGGACGCTCACCCTGCTGGCCTTCCTGCTTTTCTTGACCGTCCTCTGCCTACCGTTCGTGCCGTTCCTGGATTCGGGCCTGACCCGCGAACTGGGAAACCCGGCCTGGTATGCCGGCCCGCTTGGCTGGCTAACCGGATGCGGCGCGCCGACAACGATGAAAACGATGGAAACGATGGTAGCGCCGGTCGAGGTAACCGTGGAAACAGTCGCGGAGGAGGAGACAGAAGTCGAACCGCCGATGGAAACGTTGCCGACTCCCTTGCCAACGGCTACAGCGGCCTCCGCTTCACCCCTTCCCCTGGAGCCTTTCCCATTGCGGCAACTTTTCCCGGAGACGCTCTACTGGAACCCGACCGCCCGCACCGACGACGCGGGGCGTTGGTCCCTGGACCTGCCCCTGGCCGATTCCATCACGACCTGGAAACTGTTGGCTCTGGCCTCCACGCGGGACGGGAAACTCGGTATGACGACATATGACATCGTCGTCTTTCAGGACTTTTTCGTCTCGCTGGACTTGCCGGCAGAGATTCACCGAGGTGACGAGATCACGGCCACCGTCTCGGTGTACAACTACACATCCCATAGCCAGACCGTCGAGGTGGAACTGCTCCCCGGCGAGTGGTACGACCTCATCTCGGCTCCTCGCCAGACGGTAACGTTGCCGTCCAACGACATCGCCGTGGCCCACTTCGTCCTGCGGGCCGGGCAGATGGGAGATTTCACTCTGCAGGTGAATGCCCGCAGTGCGCATCTCTCCGACGCTGTCCAGGTGGACATGTCGGTGTTGCCATAGGGAAAAATCGGAATGCGGACAGTAATCTCGACGGAGAGAACGAAAATGATGTGGGGCGCGGCTCTCTTGCTGCTGTGCCTCTTTGCACAGGCGATAGGCTTTGCCCGTTCCGCCTCAATCACTTTCGACGAAGGGCCGCACCTGGCCATTGGGTACGCCACATTGCGCACCGGCGATTTCCGCCTCCAACCCATACACATCCACCCGCCTCTGGCCAACGAGATGGCCGCTGCGCCCCTGTTACTCCAGACGGACCTCCCCGACCCTCGCTCCATAGACGGTTGGGAGATCGCCAGCCTATCCGCCGTGAGCGATGCGATCGTCTGGCAGTATCCCCACCCTCGACGGATGGCGTTTGCCGCTCGTTTCCCCATCATTGCTATGACCCTGCTCCTGGGGGCGCTGGTCTACCGGTGGGCCACCGACCTGTTCGGGCCGCCGGCGGGGTTGATGGCGCTCTTCTTGCTGACCTTCGACCCAAACATCATTGCCCATGGTTCACTCGTGACGACCGATATGGCAGTGGTCGTATGGGGGACGGCAGCCCTTTTCTTGACCGGGCGCTACTTGCGCCTTGCCCGCCGGCGCTACCTGGGAATGGCCGGCCTGGCGTTGGGGGCTGCGTTGGCATCCAAAGTCTCGGCCATTTCTCTGATTCCCCCCATCGGCCTGTTGTGTCTGATAGGGCCTCGGAGGTACTCCTGGAGACGGCGATTGGCGGGAGTGGTAATGGGGGGCATCCTGGCGGGGATCACATTGTGGGCTGTGTATGGGTTCGAGGTTGGCTTCTGGCATTCCCTGCCATTTCCAATCCCGGCCATCACCCACCTGAAGATCTACCAGGCGCTCAGGGAGCACTATCAACTGGGTCACCCGGCTTTTCTCCTGGGGCAGAACGGGGATCACGGGTGGTGGTACTACTTCCCCGTCGCTTTTCTCCTGAAGACACCCCTTCCAACGATGATTTTGTTGGGGGTGGCGGGGATACGGGCCGTACGGTGGGGTGAGGATGAGTGGAGGAGCGGAGAAACCATTTGCCGGTGGGGGCCTATGACGATTTATCCACTGCTCTATCTTATCTCTTCCTTGTTTAGCAGTGTCAACATCGGCTATCGTCACCTGTTGCCCCTGCTGCCTTTCGCCTACATCGCAATCTCGCAGGTAGTGAATTGGAAATGGCCCCCTCTGGGACGTTTGGTGTTGCAAGCCATGCTCGTCTGGTTGCTCTGGGGAACGGTGCGCCTGTTCCCCGACTACCTAGCGTTCTTCAATGCCTTGGCGGGGGGAGCGGAGGGCGGCTATCGTTACCTGGTGGACTCCAACCTCGATTGGGGGCAGAACCTATGGCAACTCCGCGACTGGATGGACGAACAACACGTCGAGCGGGTTTACTATGCCCACTTTAGCCCCGCCCGTCCCCAGGTCTACGGTATTGCTGTGGACTACCTGCCGCCTGACCCTCGCTCGGCGGGGGTGGATTTCGCGCCGCTCAACCCGCCTCCCGGCGTCTACGCTATTGGGGCCACCGTCTTGCAGGGCGTCTACCTGGCCGATGTGAACACGTATGCCTGGTTCCGCACCCACCGGCCGACGGCGCAATTGGGGTACGCGCTATTCATATACGAAGTCCCCTCCCGTCCAACCCCAACCTGGGCGGTCGTATGCAGCTCATTGGCTTCCGATGAGCCAGTGCTCACCGCCGAAGCGGTACGCTCCGGCCTGGGGCGCTCCGACGTGCGCATCGTCCTGCCCGATTGTACCCAAAGTCGTGTCTATCCGGCCGGCGGACCGGCGGGTCTCTACGTGCTGCCGGCCGGGGCGGAGATACCGCCGCCGGGCGCTGTTTTGGAAGTCGCAGGCCGTCACGCCGATGGTGCGCCTTGGTACACAGTCTATCGGCTGGAACTCGATGGTCAACCGCCGGAACAGCCGGAAAGTCTGGTGGAGGTGGCCATCGAAGGCCCACTCACATTCCTGGGCTACCGGCTGGATGGGGCTACGGTGACGGCTGGAGGGACGTTCGATGTGTATACCTTCTGGCGGGTGGAGGCTGTTCCTGAGCGGCCCCTTTCGTTGATGGCGCACCTCACGAATGAAGATGGTGCCCCCATCACCGTGGGGGATGGTTTGGGGTTGCCGCTTTCTCAGTGGCAGCCGGGGGACGTGTTCGTTCAGCGCCATCGTCTGACGGTACCTGTGGAAGTGCAGGGGACGTACACCCTGGTTACCGGCATCTATTGGCTGGATACGATGGAACGCTGGCCGGTGATACTACCGGATGGCACATCTGCCGATCAGATCGTTTTAGCGCCGGTCGTCGTGGAGCCGTAGACTTTCTGCAATGTGTACCGCCGGTCGGTAGTGGTTACATATTAACTGGGTAGTGGTTACATGACTCCCCTGAAAAAAGGTGAGCTTTCGCCCCTCA
>CAZXVB010000122.1:0-7849 GCA_964643875.1 uncultured Anaerolineales bacterium
AGGTTGCCATTTTCGATACCAAAACACTCGGTTTTTGAAGACAAATCCGCGCATAGTTCAACCTGCGGGAGGGTCTTCAACAGGGCCAAGCGATCTTGTCCTTCAACGAATTAGGGGTATACTTGCAATATGGTTGATCACACCCTTTCCCTGCATAGATTCACGGCCAGGCGATCGGGGCGCAAACGATTGCCACTATTCCTCGTTACCCTCATTATGATCGTGGCCGTCGGTGTTTTCGGGGGAATAGTGGCATGGTTTACCGCTCTGGCTTCCCCCCCATACCCAGGACGACCGTCCATCGAGCGAGCGGTGGACAACGTGGGAGCAATGTGTGCTTTCCGGGCAGTGACCGTGACCGCTTCGGCTCGCATCTCGGATACTGCGCCCACCGCTCCATTCAGCCGTACGGTCTATTTTACGTCCAACGTTGTGAGCAACACCTCGGTGGCTATCCCGCTCACACTAACGGTCTCCCTGACGGGTTTCCCGCCGGTCAAATCCTGTTACCTGTGGGCCGTCCCCGCCCCGGGACAGACTGCTAATCTGCCGATTCCAATGTCGGCCAACACACCGACGGTGGTGCTGACGCGCTCGTTGACCGGTGCATTGAAAACGACTACCCTGACGCTCACCTCGTCCTATTGGCTCACCGGGTCACTGACCATATCCGCTTCCCATCGTCTGGCACTGACGTTTACGCCGGACATCACACCGCCGGTCTCCGTGGTTACATCCTCCTGGCAGGCGGTCCCGGTTGGACAGCCAATCCCACTTCGCTGGCGGGCGATGGATGCCGGATGTGGTGTGCGGACGGTCACACTCCATTACGTAAACGACAATGGCCTGGTGGGAAGTGTGCACCTGCCGGGCACACGCGGCACAATGGACTTCGTTCCACCAGAGGTCTCACCGACGAGAACGATGATGTATGGGTTCGGGACTCAGGCGGCAGATTATCTATTCAACCGCGATACACCGACCGTTGATGTGTGGGTGATGGTGTACCCCTGGCAGGTCTATTTGCCGGTTATGATGCGTAACTATCCCCCTCAACCCGTGCCCGGCAGTGTGACGCTCGCCGGGGGGCGGACGTGTGTCTATCAGGCCGAGGTGACGTTGACAGTGACCAGTACCGTGCCGGGGGGCGTGGACACGGTCGCCCGAATGCGGATCGCCAATGAAGCTCCCATCTGGGATGAGGATGGTTGGGTTCCCTTCACGCCCACATCCAACTGGACGCTGGCTCCTGGGATAGGTGGACGCCGAATAGTTTACGCCCAGTTCCAGGGCCAGATGGGGGGAGTCTCTACCCCGCCGGTCTCCGACAGCGTGTTGCTGGTATGGAACGGAAATTTCGAGACTGGCGCACTGACACCGGGATGGGAGGGCGAGACGGCTCCACTGCCGGTGAGCATCGTCTCGCAGGTGCAAGAGCGCACCGGCGGCTCGACGCCGCCGGCCGATGGTCAATACGCGCTATTGTTGGGCAACACCGACTATCCCTGTGCGTTGGATGGTGTGCCATTGGGCTATGCTGCCGCGGCTCAGACCCTGCAATTGCCCCCGGACGCTCCGCTCCGCTTGACGTTTCGATATATCATCTGGTCCCAGGATGCTTCGATTGGCGATCCATACGACCGGTTCGAGGTGTGGGTCAACGACGAGTTGCGCTTTTTCGACGGCAATCAAATTAACGAGGGCCTGGGGTGTGATCAATGGTGGCGGGTCCCCGGCCCGGATAACCCCCGCAATGGGCAAAGCGATGGGTGGGCCATCGGGACGGTGGACTTGAGTGCCTACGCCGGGCAGGAGGTGACGATTACCTTCCAAAACGTCAATCGGTACGATGGTTGGTACAACACCTATACGTATCTGGATGGGATCACCCTCGTGCCCATTTCAACGGGAGAATAAGACAGACATGGATTCCAAAGGGTTTTCACGATTGTTGGCAGCAGCTAGTTCCGCCGGCCTCGATGGCTTGGTCCTGGTGCCCGGCCCCAATTTGTTCTACCTGACTGGCCTGTCGTTCCATCTAAGCGAACGCCCGGTCGTCGCTTTTCTGTTTAGAGACCGCCCTCCGCTGCTCGTATTGCCCACGTTGGAGGCCAGCAAGATAGAATGCCTCACAGGTGGTTGGCGAGCCTTTACCTACAGCGATGAGGAGGGATACGAGACAGCGTTTCAGAACGCAGTCGCTATGTTGGGTTTGACCGGAGGCGTGGTTGGCGTGGAGGCCCTGCGGGCCAGGTTCCTGGAGGTGTCGCTGCTGGAGCGCTATCTACCGGCGGCCCGATTGACACCGGCTGAGGACGTGCTGGCTCAATTGCGGATGCGGAAGACATCGGCAGAACTGAGCGCGATGCGCCGGGCGGTGGCTGTCACCGAGACGGCCCTGAAACGGACGATGGACTCCGTCCAGGCCGGTATGACCGAGCGGGCCGTGGCGGCGGCGCTGAAGATCGAGCTGCTCCGGGCCGGTGCTGACGGCATGTCTTTCGAACCGATCGTGGCGGCCGGGCCGAATGCAGCCCTGTCCCACGCCACACCAGGCGAGCGCCCCATCCAGGCTGGCGAGCCGATTGTGGTTGATTGCGGCGCAATGGTGGATGGGTACGCCGCCGACATCACCCGCACGTTTTCCATTGGCCCACTGGAGGGGGAAATGGCCCACGTCTACCATGTGGTCCGGGCGGCCAACGAGGCCGGCCGGGCCGCCGTCCGACCGGGCGTGCCTGCTGAGGCCGTGGACCAGGCTGCACGGACGGTGATCGAGACGGCCGGGTATGGCCCTCAGTTCACCCACCGCACCGGCCACGGGTTAGGTCTGGAAGTGCACGAGCCGCCCTACATCGTCGCCGGCAATCGTCGGCTCCTGGAGCCGGGAATGACGTTTACCATCGAGCCGGGGATTTACCTGCCGGGCGTGGGGGGCGTGCGGATCGAGGATGATGTAGTGGTGACAGAGAGCGGGGGGGAGAGCCTGACGACGTTCCCGCGCACGGAATACACGCGGCGATAGTTGCTTAGAATCTACCCTACGTCAGGGGCAACTAAACGTTGGGCGAAGGTCTCTGACCGAGCCCGCCTCGGCCTGGAGACCTCGGCGAACGGAAACAGTTTATTTTCGAGGCAGGCAGCGCCGGAATCCCCATTCCGGCGCTGGCCTCTGCTTGCCTGTGTCCCGGTGGGTGGGGAAGACAGGACAGAACGAAAGTGAGGCGAAATCGTCAATGCAAACGAAGCAAACGAAGCAAACGAATTTGGAAATACGTGAGGAGATGGTACAGGTCGTGAGGGAGTTGTACGCCGTCGGTCTTATCACGGCCACCGGTGGAAATGTCAGTGTACGCCTGCCGGAGTCCGAACAGGCGCAGGTGCTCATCACGCCCAGTCAGTTCTTTAAGGGGGACTTGCGGCCGGCGTTGTTGGTGGAGATTGGATTGGACGGGCAGAAACTCGTGGACGAGGCGCCTAAACCCTCGATGGAGTGGCCGATGCATTGCGCTATCTATGCCGCTCGTCCGGACGTGGGTGCGATCATCCACGCCCATGCGCTCCACGCGACCATCCTGGGGATGGCCGACCTGCCGTTCCGGCCGGTCTCCACAGAGGCTGCCTTGTTGGGTGAACTGCCTCGCGTGCCGTATTTCATCCCCGGCACCCGCGAACTGGCGGAGGCCGTGACTTCGGCGCTGGGAGATGGCGCCGCCGTGCTGATGCAGAATCACGGCTTGCTGGTGGTGGGGCACAACCTGCGACGAGCGGCCAACACCGCCGAGATCGTCGAGCGGACGGCAGAGATGATCCTGGGATGTTACGCTGTGGGCCGAGAGCCGAAGACGTTGCCGGAGGAAATGTTACCCGCATTACGTCAGTTGGGGAAAAGGTTAGCATGAGTTGGGATCGCCTGTGGGCGTTGTTGATGGATTATCGGGCAGAGGGCGTTTGGAATCAGTACCAGGACGTGGACCCGGCGCTGGACCGACCGGACGGGGCAGAGATTCGCCGCCGAAACCTGCAGCACTATCTGGAGATCTTCGCCGACGCCCGCTATATCCTGGTGGGCGAGGCAGCCGGATATGCCGGTTGTCGCTTCTCCGGTATCCCGTTCACCTGCGAAGCCCAGTTGGTGGGGCCGGAACGCTTGCCGTGGACAGTTCAGAGCCAGGGAAGCGGGAACGGCGTCCTGGCACGTAGCAGCGTCCGGGATAGCCTGTGGGTGGAGATGTCGGCCCGCATCGTGTGGGGCGCTCTGGGAAGCCGCCGGGATTGCCTGTTGTGGAATGCTTTCCCATGGCATCCCCACCGCCTCGGTGAACCGCTGACCAACCGGGCGCCGGGCCGGAACCTAAAGGATGGGTTGGAGGTACTGGTCTGTCTGTTGGACCTGTTCCCCGATGCGGAGGCGTGTGCGGTAGGACGGGTAGCCCAGAGGGCGTTGGCTCAGATAGGAGTGACCGCCCGGTACATCCGCCACCCCTCCCACGGCGGAAAACCGCGATTCGTGGCCGGGGTGGAGGCCCTGCCTCAGCGATAACGCCGAATAGTGTCCATTCAGGCAGGAGCAGAATGGCTCACCGATTCAACGAATCTGCATCACCCGCACCATCCGCACTTCTACAGATTTTAACACTGCTCAGATGAATAATGAAGCTGGACAATCCGAGCAAGCCGAGCAAGCCAAGCGAGTCAAATGAGTCACCGGTCGGACTGCCACCGGTGGATTTCGGGGGGGACGGTCCGCTGCTCCACTTGGCCCACGCGAACGCATACCCGCCGGGGACGTATCGCCCGCTGGCGATGATCCTGACCAAGCGTTACCATGTCTTGGCACTGCCGGCGCGCCCCCTGTGGCCGGGCAGCCGGCCGCGGGAAATCGCCAGTTGGCACCCCCTGGCCGATGACCTGATCGCCGGCCTGGATCGCCTGGGGGCTGGCCCAATCGTGGGCATTGGGCACTCGATGGGGGGCGTTTGCACACTGTGGGCAGCGGTAGCTCGCCCGGATCTCTTTCGGGCGGTGGTGTTGATAGACCCGGTCATCCTGCCGCCTTTGTATCTGGCCTTCATCCGGCTCCTCAGTCCGCTGGGTGTGATGGTGCGCCCCGCTATGATCCGCCGGACGTTGCGCCGGCGCCGAATCTGGCCCAGCCGGGAAGCGTGTTTCGTCCACTACCGGGCCAAACCGGTCTTTGCGGCCTGGTCCGACGATAGCCTGTGGGCCTATGTGGAGGCCGGTACCCGCATGCGCCCCGACGACGGCACGGTTGAGCTGGTCTATCCCCCGGAATGGGAGGCCCACATCTACGCCACAGTGCCGACGGATGTCTGGCAAGCCATCCCTCGCCTCCGTTTACCGGTCTTGATTATCCGCGGGGCACGTTCGGAGACGTTCCTGCCGACCAGTTTGCAGCGCATAGCCCGCCTGTTACCCCACGCGCGCACTCTGGTGGTGCCGGACGCCGGTCATTTGGTGCCGATGGAACGACCGGAGGTGGTGGGGGAGGCGGTGCTGTCGTTTTTGTCCGAAGGCGTGGATGTCGTCGGGGCAGATAGCCAGGCACGGATGGTGGCTTCGATGGGGTCGTAGTCGCCGAGGGAAACATCGAACCAGTGGATGCTGGGGTCTGACAGGCGGAACCAATTGTATTGGTGGCGGATGAAGCGCCGGGTAGCCCGCTGAATCTCCTCGACAACCTCTTCCAGTGAGCTTGTACCCTCAAAGTAGGGCCGGAACTGGATGTATCCCAGGCCGGACATAGCCGGCAAGCGCCAATCGTACCCCGCCTCGATCAGCCGCCGAACTTCGGACTCCAGGCCGGCGGCCATCATAGCCGCGATGCGCTGGTCGGCACGGGCATAGAGCCGTTGGCGGTCCATTGTCAGCCCGATTTGGAGGATTCGGTAGGGTGGGGGATGTTTCTGTCGCAGCCGGGAGAAGGGTTCGCCGGTCGTCAGGCAGACTTCCAAGGCTCGGATGATGCGCCGCACGTTATGGGGATGGATGCCCTGGGCAGCGACCGGATCCAGAACAGCCAGGCGTGTGTGGAGTGCCGCCGGCCCGCTTCGCTCGGCCTCCGCCTCCAGTTCGGCCCGCAGCCGAGGATTGGGTGGGACGCGGGGAACGCGCCAGCCCTCGATTACCGCCCGCACGTATTGCCCCGTCCCACCTACCAAGAACGGCAGCAGCTCCCGGCGATGGATCTCGTCTATGGCGGCGTATGCCATCGCCTGGAATTCGGCCAGCCCCACCACTTCGTCGGGGTCGGCGACGTTGATCAGGTGATGGGGGACGCGCTGCTGTTCCTCCGGCGTCGGTTTAGCAGTGCCGATGTCCATGCCCCGGTAGAGCAGGCGCGAGTCGGCCGAGACGATCTCGCCATTGAACCGCTTGGCCAGGTGAAGGGATAGGGCCGTCTTCCCGACGGCCGTTGGCCCCACGATGCAGATCAACGGGAGCAGGTCGGGATCACGTGATGCTGTCATACACCTCCAGACGCTTCAAATGTCCCTGACGGTCCATTTCTACCGCCACCAAGCCGACACGCCAATCCACGGCATATGGATTGACGTCGTGGGCCTCCAGGTATGTCAGGGCGACCTTGATCATACGCTGCTGTTTGGCCGTGGTGAGTGATTCTTCCGGGTTGCCGAACGCCGATCCGCGCCGGGTGCGCACCTCGAAGAAGTACCATATGTTGCCTTGCCGGGCCACCACGTCCACTTCGCCGACCGGACAATACCAATTCCGCTCTACAATCTGGTATCCTTGTTGGGTCAAGGCATCTATGGCGATTGTCTCTCCGCGTCTGCCCAACCGTATCCGGCGGTCACTGCGCATGCGCCACTCGCTCCTCTTTTTGCTCTTGGGGATACGGACATATGTCCCGCAGTCGACAACGGTCGCAGGTCGGTTTGCGGGCGTGACAGACGGCCCGTCCGTGGGCGATCAGGTTGAGATGGAAAGGGTAACAGATGTCGGGTGGGATGAGGGGTTCCAGCAGAGCATGGGCCTGTTCGCGGCTGGCCCGCGCCGGCACCAGCCCCAGACGGCGGGTCACACGGTAGATGTGGGTATCCACAGGGAAGGCGGGCTTCCCCAGGGCAAAGCAGAGCACGATGGCGGCCGTCTTCGGGCCGATGCCGGGGATGTCGAGTAGCCAAGCGCGGGCGGCCTCAAGGTCCATTTCCCGCAGGAAGTCGAGGGTGATCCGGCCTGCCTGTTCTGTGATGCGTCGTAGCGCCCCCTGGATGCGCGGCGCTTTGGTAGGGGCCAGCCCGGCCGGCCGGATGGCGTCCACCAGGGTGTCCAGCGGCGCATCGCGCACGGTTTCCCAGGTGGGAAAACGCTCCCGTAGCCGGGCATAGGCGACATCCCGGTTAGTGTCGTTGGTGTTTTGCGAGAGAATCGTGTTGACCAGCGTCGCGACCGGGTCGGACGGTTGCCAGGGATGGTCACCGTACTCGGCCAGCAGTATTTCGTGAATGTGGCGAATGAGTTCTTTTTTGAAGATGACTTTCTCCTGTTTTTAAGTGCCCTGCAGAGCGTGATAAAGATACCGCCAGGCTATGTCAGTACTTGGTAAAACTGAGCCGTGGAGCAGGCTTTCTAGTCTGCCAGCTGCCTGGAAAAGCTGCTCCATCACCGAAATTCTCAAGTACTGATTATAGCACATCCTGGGTGTACGTCATTTTTTGTCCAATGGTGGAAAATCCCTCAACTCGTTTAACTCGCTTTCTGAAGTGTCAAACGCAGATGACGCAGATTCACCGCAGATTGACGCTGATTTGACCGGATTCGTATCCAGTACTTTTGCAGATTTCACAAAGTGGCTTAGCTCCCC
>CAZXVB010000123.1:0-7821 GCA_964643875.1 uncultured Anaerolineales bacterium
CATCGCAGTGATCGCCATCGGTTACCTTATTTCCCGGCGAATCACCAAGCCGTTGAGCCGTTTGGTACACACATCCCGCGCGGTGGCCGAGGGAGACTTGGAGCAACGAACGGGTATCACCAGTGAGGATGAAATCGGTCTACTGGCTGAGACATTCGATGAAATGACAATGCGCCTATGGGAGCGGACGCAGGCACTGGAAGAGACGGTAGGACGGATGCAGGCCATCCTCTCCAGCATGAGCGATGGCGTGATGATGGAGGATACCGAAGGACAACTGCATATCCTGAATGATGCTGCCGAGCAGATGTTGCAGAATATGTCTAACAACTTTCTACTCAGGCCGGTGCGCGATCTCTCTAGCATCGCGAAAGCAGCCCGTGGGGCCAATGCCGACATTGACGCTGACCTCAAACCGTGGCTTTTACCCCAACGCAAGTTCGAAATAGGCGGTCAAATAATCAATGTCTACTCCTCGCCGATTCGCACCGAGGATGGCGACGTCCTGGGGACCGTGATCGTGATGCGTGACGTCACCTCGGAGGTCGCCGCCGAGCGTCTCAAAGACCAATTCATCACCCACGTCTCCCACGAGTTACGCACTCCGTTGACAGCGATCAAGGGATACAGCGATCTTTTGCTGTTCGCCTCTGGCGATACATTGAGTGCGGAACAACGCGATTTTGTGGAAACCATTAACCGAAATGCCGATGACTTGATTGCAATGGTCAATGAATTGCTGGACTTTTCCGAAATGGAGGCCAGCGGACGATTGGGTGCGATCCCTAAACCAACCCCCTTACTTGACCTGGTAATGGATGTGGTCGAGATGTGGGAACCTCGTATGCAACACAAGGGGTTGACCTTCCAGTTAAAGATGCCGGATGATCTGCCGATGATCAATGCAGATTCCCGTCGTCTGCGATGGGCCTTCATCCACGTACTACGGAATGCGCTGCAATACACACCGGAGGGAGGCAAAGTCACAATGGAGTTGGTTCCGCAAGGGGATTCCATTGCGATCCACGTAACGGACACAGGTATCGGTATATCTCCGGAACAGCAGGCCCGTCTTTTCACCCGTTTCTATCGGGTCACCAACATGCCCGAAGGAGAAGCGCGAGGATTAGGCGTCGGCCTGTATCTGACCCGGGCGATTATCGAGGCGCACAACGGGGAGATCCACGTCGTCAGCGAGGAAGGAAAGGGCAGTACGTTCACCATCACGTTGCCGGTACTGAAACCGAAAGAACCGACAAGCGAATGACGCACTTCTCAGATCACACTGGGGGTGCAACCGTTTTATCCGAACAGTTGCTTTGAGGCGTACACGGAGATGGAGACAGAGCCAAAAAAGAGGGACGGGGAGAAACAAGAATGGCGTGAGCGACGTTCTCGTGATCTACTCCTGTTCCTACTGATTCTGCTATTGGGATTGGCTTGTCTGCTGGGCGCTTCACATGTGGCAGTCCGCCCGTACCGTCTGTTCGAAGTGCAGGCCGGCCTCCATTTCGATGTGCGCATCAGCCCCACTATAGCGATGGGAGGCACCGTTCCACCCGTCCGCCCAGAGGTAGAAACACGGGTAGCACAGGATTCTTCGCACCTCACACCTCATGGAAGCATATTCACTGCCGCACCAATCGCCGTGCTCTCACCGCTGCCGACCATCACAGCGACCCCCCGGGACATAGCCGGTCGGTTGACACCATCACCAACAACGCCCCCTTCTCCCCGCCCGCCGACGCCGACGGTCATCGCCTCTCCACGACCGACAGAGACGCCCATTCCCACGTCTACGCCCACACCAATGCCGACCGCTACTTCGACATCCACCCCCCTGCCGACCGTCACGCCAACGGCCACGCCTTTGCCAACGAACACGCCGACCAGTGCGCCTCCCCCGACCTCTGCCCCGCCCACAAACACGCCCACCCAGACACCGACCAATACACCCACGCCCACACCCACATCCACCAACACGCCCACGCCAAGTAACACACCCACAAACACGCCCACACCGACAACCACACCTACAGCCACACCAACCCCAGTCCCCAACCCGCTGGTACTGGCCATTTCCCCCAATCAAGCATTGAACACAGCGCCGGTCCCAGTCATCATCACCGGTGCACATTTCATCTCCAGCCCACTACCAACGGCCCGGCTGGGAACGGATGTCTCCATTGCCATCACAGCAGCCACGAGTGTGCGCCTCGATGGAATCGTGCCGGCCGACATCCAGGCCGGCGTGTACGGCCTGACCGTCCAGAACTTCGATGGCCGCTCCGGGAGTCTCTCGCCGGCATACGTAGCCCTCAACCCACTAAACCCGGACACAACGTTGGAACGGGGATATGTCTCCACCTTTGGACCTTCCTCACCAGACACCGATGGAGATGATGACCACGTGCAGGTGATTTTCTTCGATCTGCCGGCCAGCTCCAGCGACAACTTGTATTTCCGCATCTTCGACGCCGATACGGGCAATTCACTGGATGAAATCTACGCGCCGGCAGACACAACGATACGATATGCCCTCTATGGCGGCGCAGGCGCATATACCGGCGCGCGAGTATCCCACCCAGCGCCCTCGCAGATCAACGCCGGAACGTTATTGGCAGAGACTACCATCGGAGAGAACAGCGCCTATGACAACGGCTGGCAACTGGTCTTCGGGCCATTCTCCGCCACACAGGGCGAGGATATGGGCAGTCGCCGGGTCTTCAAGCTGGTGGTTCAGGGGACGAGTGGAGACGATGGCAACCTGTACAACGCCGTGCTGAGCACCAATCCCGGCGCCAATGTTCCCCCGGCAGGGAGCCGTACCTTTGCGTACGCCTGGACCCTGCCCCTGGCCTCGGACCCAGCCCAGCGACCGGCCCTATACCCCTACGTCCCCACTGGCTCGAGTGAGTTCCGCCAATACAATTATGACGCGGACTACTTCACAGGCGGCAGCGACACCATTACGTTGCGTACTCCCATACGGACGGTGAGCCTCCCACCAGAAGGGGTATCCGGGGACGGAACGACCGCCAACGCATCCCTCAGCATCGTAACAGGGGAACACGGCGCCACCTGGACAATGCTGTTGGCCTGGTCGTCGCCGGCGATTTGGAACGATGTGACACTATGGGCCACGGCAGACGGGGTGGACCTGCCGATCTTCGCCCGGCCGACAATGGCATCCCCGCCATAGGGCGGGGGGCGGGTAAAAGACCACATCATCCCCACATGCCCATCTACTTCGAGAGCAGTTAATGATCCCTCAAGAACTGACCCTGACCAACTTCATGTGTTACCGAACAGCCCACCTGGATTTTCGCGGCATCCACATCGCCTGCCTGTGCGGCGATAACGGCGCGGGCAAGTCCGCACTACTGGATGCGATCACCTGGACGTTGTGGGGACGGAGCCGGGCGCGACGGGATGACGAATTGCTCCACCTGGGTCAGAGCGAGATGATGGCCGAGTTCACATTTCTGCTGGAGGAACAGACGTACCGCGTCTTGCGGCGGCGCAAAGTCGGCAAGCGCGGCAGTACATTGCTCGATTTCCAGGTGAAAGCACCGAACGACTCACCGGAGGGACGCTGGCGCTCCATCGCCGAAAGCAGCATCCGGCAGACCCAGCATAAGATCGAGCGCATCCTGCGACTGGACTACGACACGTTCATCAACTCCGCCTTCCTCCGCCAGGGGCGCGCCGACGAATTCACCATCAAGACGGCCGCCGAGCGGAAACGGGTGTTAGGCGAAATCCTGGGGTTGGACCGCTGGTCCTCCTACGAGGAACAGGTCAAAGGGCGGCTGCGAGAGATTCAGGCCGAATCCGAGATGGTCACTTTGCGTCTTCAGGAGATCGAGGCGGAACTATCCCACCGGTCGGCATACGAAGCCGAATTGGAGGCCGCCCAGGCCGCCGTTCAGGAGCGGAGCGCCGAACTGGAAGCCGCTCAGGAGGCCCATCGCACCATCGAAACGGCGCGTACCGAGCTGCGACACGCGGAAGCGCGGCGGGCCGAATCTACGGAACGCCTGAATCAGTGGGAACGCGACCTGGCTGCCCTGGAAGAGGAACGGGCCGCCCACCACCAGCGTCTGGCCGAATACGAACAACTTCTGACCAATGCAGAAGAGATCGAGGCCGGTTACGCTGCCTATCAACAGGCGGTCGCGCAGGAACAAGAATTGGCCGCCCGGCTCCAGCAATCCCAGGCCCTGAACGAGCGTCGGCAGGCTCTGGAGGCCCGTCTGTCCGAGGCCCATCATCGCCTGGAGGCGGAGCGTGACATGTTGCTCCAGCGCATTGAGGAACTAGAAGCCCGTCTACCGAATGAAACGCTGATCAGCGAGCATCAGGAGGTCTATGCCCGACTGACACATCTAACACAACTGGCCGCCAGTCGGGAGGCGGCCCGGGATGACCTGGCCCGTCTGTCCGAAGAGCAAGCCACGCGTCGTGCCCAGAACGAAGCCCTGCGGTCGGAAATGCACACCATCAAAGAAAAGATCGCTCAGTTGGAACAGGCAGCGGCCGAATGCCCTCTCTGTCAACAGCCCTTGACAGAGGAACATCGTCTCCAATTGCTGGAACAATTTCGCCAGGAAGGACAAAGCCGGGGAGACACGTATCGAGAAAACCAGGCCACTATCGAGGAACTGGCCGCTCGATCCCAAGCATTAAGCGCCCAAATCGCCCAAACCGAACATCTGTTGCGGGAACAACCGGCCCTACAGCGACGCGAAGCGGCCCTGGCCGAGCGCATCAAGCAGGGCCACCAGGCGGAGGCCCTGCTGGACGAGGCCCGCACCAACCTGAAGGCGCTGGAACGGCGGCTGGCCGACAGGGATTACGCTCCAGAAGTACAGACCGAACTGGCCGAGGTGCTACGCGCTGCAGAAGCATTGGGGTACGACCGGGCCGCCCACCAGGCCGCCCGCCAGGCGATGGCTCAGGGCCAGGTCTATGCCGAACGCCACGCACGTCTGGCGGTGGCCCAGACCGGGCGCGACGAGGCTCAGGCCGCACTGACGCGGGTGGCCGAATCGGAACACCATCTCCGGGAGCAGATCACGGCCGAACAAACCAATCTGGCACAGATTGAGCAGACCATCGCCGCCTTGCAAGTCCAATTGGATGCTGCAGCCGAGGTCGAGTCCCGCTTGAACCATGCCCGTCAGGCGGAGGCAGCGGCCCGTCAACGACTGGGAGCGGCCCAACAACGTTTGGAAGCCTGCCGCGCCCTGGAACTCCAACAGACAGACAAACGACGTCGCCAGGACGAGCTGGCCGCCGAACGTATCGTCTGTGAAGAACTGCGGATGGCCTTTGGGGTCAAGGGAGTGCCGGCGATGATCATCGAGGCGGCCGTGCCGGAGATCGAAGTGGAGGCCAACCGCATCCTGTCCCGCATGACCGACGGTCGCATGCACGTCCGTTTCGAAACCCAGCAGGAGACCCGGTCAGGGCGAATGCGGGAGGTATTGGAACTTTACATCGCCGACGAACTGGGAACGCGGGAATACTCCCTCTATTCCGGGGGAGAGGCTTTTCGGGTCAATTTTGCGATTCGGATCGCCCTGGCGAAGCTTTTAGCCCGGCGGGCAGGGGCCCAGTTACAGACCCTGATCGTAGACGAGGGATTTGGCACGCAAGACACACAGGGACGGGAACGGCTGGTCGAAGCGCTGAACGCCGTGCAGGACGAATTCGCTTGCGTGTTGGTGATCACCCACATTGACGAGCTAAAAAACGCCTTTCCGGTTCGCATCCAGGTCACGAAAACGGCCGCCGGCTCCCAGATCGAAGTCGTGTGATCAGCGTATGCGGCGAGCCAATCGTTCCTGTCTCCGCTCGGCGCGGCGGGTCTCCCAATCCGCCCGGAAATCGTCCAACTGCCGAGAAAATCCCATCCAATCATCCACCAAAAACACGAACCCCGGCACCTTGGGCAACAACAGGTAGGGGCTAAACCACATCCGCAGCCACCACAGGGGAACCGGATAGCGGGTCAGGCGCACCACGATCGCCGTCTGTGACCAATATGGCTTCAACCAACGGCGACGGGCGGCCTTTTCCTTGCGGGGATCGAAGACCTGGTAGAATGTGTTGGGGAGCACCTCCTTGAAGCGGCTGTACGAGATAGAGAGGGGATAGAAGGGCGTCTGGATGCGCAGGTAATTCGCGCGACACTGGACCCACGCCAGGCGTCGGGCCATCGAGGTGAACACCAGCAGTAGGAAAGCGATCAGGGCCGGAATCAATGCCAGCGTCCGGTACAGCGTCTGTGTGACCCCCAGGTAAGGCACTACCCACCACAACGCAAACGAGGCCGGAATAATCAACACACACGGCCAGGCCCACCGCTTCCACATTCGTTCGTAGATCAACAGACGAAAGCGTGTACCTTGACGGCGTCTTTTGGCCACGCCCTCCTACCCTCCTCGTACATCTTCGGGGGAAGCAAACATCGCATCCAGCCGTCGGGCCGATTCCGGGTCCTCCGCCGGCTCTTCGGGCTGTGGTGAGGATAAAGTGGAAGAAGTGGAAGATGAGGCAACCCGGGAGGATATACGAGTCCGTACCTGTCGCAGATCGTTGGCCAGCAAGGTGGCCATCTCCTCCCACTGCATCAGGCGTCGCTGGCCCTCAATGGCGGCGTAAATGAGCCGCACCACGGCCTCGGCCGGGTCTGTCTGAGCCGCCAACCAGGCCGCAACCCGACGGTGCTCTGCCCTGTGCGGGTCGAAGTCGAGATGAACGATGTGCCCCATTCCCTTCACACCCCTCCGCTCACTGTTCGAATGTCGCCGGCCGTTGACCAAGCCGGTAAAACCCCTCGGCGTTGGCCCAAAACGCGTTGTTGAGTAAACGAGCGTGCGGATATGCATCCCGGATGGCGTCGTAGATATACGGTCCACCGCCACCGCTGACCAGGACCACATCCAGACTAGCCCCAGCGCCCCACAGATCCCGTGCCCTGGCGACTACAGCCGTCTTCAGATCGTTCACAGCGGGGGTAACCAGTGCTTCCAGAGAGAGCGCCTCCCCACGCACACGCACCTCTCGCTCCTGGATCGCCCGGTCTACTTCAGGATGTGTCAACTCCAGAGCATACGTATCGGCCAGGGCCTGGCGAACCTGCGTAACCACTTTGCTCCAGCCCACACTGGCGGAACCGCTCAAACGCTGGACGTAACGGAGGGCATCAGAGACGACAAAATCCGTAGTATACATACCCACGTCTATCACGCCAATGCGCCCGCGTTCGATCTCATTGTTGACGATCCGCCCGCTTTCGCTCAACAACTCTCGAAAAAGGGACCCGAACGGCTGGGGAGCGACAAAAACGGATTCAACGATGAACTCTATCACCCGATCGGTGGTCACCCGGTATGCGCCCTCGAAGGAGCGAATGACTTCTGGCCGATCGGCAAAGAAATCCACCGGTAACCCCGTCACCACATTCAGCCGCTTGGCATCGGGCATCTGTTTAGCCATCTCCACCAACGAAGCCACAAAGAGCATTTTATAGGTGGTATCGTGTACCCGGCTGCGATCGAAGATAGCCGACTGAATCCGGCTTTGAAGAACGGCCTGCTCACCGTAGAAAAAACACCAATTCTCGAATCGGACAGGAAATTCTTCAACTCCTCGGATCAGGTCCGTGGTAAAGCGAATCTCCTCGGCGCTTCCGATCACGCTGGGGAATGAGAACCGCACGCCGTCAGGACCGATCCCTTTGGTATACCCATATCCAATGTCAATCGAGAAGATCATAGACAATGTTCTCCTTTTATCGTTGATTACCCTGAC
>CAZXVB010000124.1:0-7817 GCA_964643875.1 uncultured Anaerolineales bacterium
AACTGAAATGAAACGCACCCAAATTATTAAGCCTTTTGAAATTTGCCAGACTCCACCATCTAGATAACAGGAGCGGAGGCCTTGGTAGACACAATGGACAATAGGTATGAGAATTGTAGTCGAAATATCCCATTCGTCAAGCGTCGGTGCTTGGTGATTGCCGGCAAATCTGCGTCATTCGCGTTTGCCCGCCTCGAAAATGAACCGGGCCGCAGCGCCGGAATGGGGATTCCGGCGCTGCGGCCCACGAATCCCCACTCCCAAATCACTTTGGCCTACCCACACTACCCTTCCGAACCATTCTATGGTAAAATGCACAACAAGTAAGCAAGTGTGCGAGTGCCCCCCATCCCTCATCGCAGCCGTTTCCCCACCGCCACCAGTCCGTTTCAGAAGGTGATTAAAGGAGTTGGTATGTCTCAATCCACATCTCCGAAACCCCAGTGGTACAACACCGCTGCGATTCGTGAGCTGCTGACCGCAGCCCTGTCCGATGAAGAGTTGACCACCCTTTGCTACGACTATTTCCGTCCCGTGCACGATCGCTTCAGCGCCGGACAGAGTCGCTCCGCCAAGACCCAACTGCTGATCGAGTATTGCGAACGACATGGCGAGTTCCCCCGCCTACTGACCGAAGTGAACCGCATCAATCCCCGGCAATACCAACAATTCATCGCCCAACAGGCGCACGGTGCCATCGGTCTGCATCGGGAGGAAATCCCTGCCGTAGATACCCGCCCCCAGGCGGTTCAGGAAGAATACCAGCGTCTGGCCCCAAGCGAGCCGCCGACCACACCGCCTGCGCTGGCCGCATTCGAGGATTTCCAGTTTTACGATCAAACCCGCCTGTGTCAACAGATTCTTCAAAGCAACGCTAACCACATTGAGTTGTACGGCCCTGGAGGCGTCGGCAAAACTTACATTCTCAGGCATATCGCCAACCGACGACAAGATACCCTGGCCCCGTACCTGGACCTAAGGGAATTTAAAACGGTCGAAGCTGTGCGCCAAGAGACCATCCGCCAACTATGGGATGGTGCTGCTTCCTCGCCGACCGCGGCCGACGCTATGGCGCTGGCCCGCGCTCTCCACGCCCGTTATCACGATCCGCAAACACCCGTCCGGCACGTCCTGTTTGCCCTCGACGCGGCCACCGAAGGTCACAAGAAGCTGATTGACTGGCTGATCAGCGTGGATGGACTGATCAACGAACCGCTTCGTAATGCACTCGACGTGATTGGCATTGGCGACGATCTCAAACTCCAAGTAGTGATCGCCTCTCGCCGGCCGATCGTCAAAGCAAGCAGCTATCATCCCTATTTCCATTTCGAGCGCATCCCGGTAGACCGGTTGCGGAAAGAGCCTGACCCGGCAAAAGACCCCATCCAATGTATGTTGCGCGAATTGGCAACATACCTGCACGTGCCCATCGCCCCTGGCCCCTGCCAACGGATCGCCGACCGGGTCTACGATCTAACCGGCGGACACCCCGGCTGTGCCAAGTTATTGCTGCTCGCCATTGCCGACAGAGGGTTCGTCATCCGACAAGAGTCGGAATGGCGCCGTCTATTCAAAACGTATGTACTACCCACTATCCAACGCGAAATGCTCGGCTCGCTAGCGGATATTGATTTGATACCGGTCTTTTGGGTGCTGAGTGTCTTTGGCGGCTTCGACCAACGCCTGCTGGGCGAGTTACTGCAACGACAGTTGCTCCCCGGACCGTCGCTAACCGACCGGCGGGAGGTCCAACGCTATGCCCGCAAGCTACGCCGTCGTCTGATGGATACATATCTGGTCCACGAGCCGACCGTTGGCAAATCTATGTATAGCATCAACCACCCGGTCAGCCGCGTGCTGGCCTTGAGTATGCAATACCTATCTCCGGATCGCTATCGGGCCATCACCGGTGCAGCACTGGAGATCTTCACCGACTGGCTCCAAAGCGCTGAAATATCTGCCGAGCGCTCTATCACCAGCCTGATCCAAATCGTATACCACTGGTTCAAGGCCCTGGAGATGGAAAAGGCGGCAGGAGCCATCTCCTCTAAAAAAGAAATCTGCGGGCGGATATCCTCAGCCCTCGATACGTATCTCTCAGTGTTATTAACCACCATCAACGAAGTGGACTGGCCCAGCTATTTCCCGCAATTGCGGGACCATTGGCATCAAGCAGAGAAACTCCGAGAAGCCGCTTTGCGGGCCACCGGTAACCGTCGGTGTTACGAAAAACTGACTCATCAGGTTGATGACTTCGTCCAAAATTATCTGTGACGATTATACGACTGTGGCGACGGATGACAGCGATTTGCCAGGGCAGTCCAACAGGTTTATCCACCATATTCAGGCTAGGAGGAACAAGATGAAGAGCGAAATGGAGCACGCGATGAACATTCAGTTCCCCAAGTTCGTTGGACGTGAAACACAAATGGCCAAGATTCGGGAGCAGATCGCTCGGCCGGGGACGGTGGTGGTCAACATCGCGGGCGGCGGTGGAGTAGGGAAAACTACCCTGTTACGCAAAATTGTGGCGGACTACCGTAGAAATGTGGCCGCGAATACTCTGGTTACCGAGGTGATAGACTTCTCCCACACCGTCCACCGGGTGCAGACGTGGGTGCTGGACCGTATTGCCGCCATTCAGCCAGAAGCCTTTGAAGACTATTTTGCCCAAATGGAGGGAATTGAGGCCCTGGACCCGCTCGTTCGGATGTATCGGGAGCGAGAAGCCCTGGACGCCTTCGTGAAGAATTACAACACCCTGGCAGAGCATTACCGGATCATCCTGCTGTTCGACACGGTCGAGCTGGTTCAAAACACACATCTCTTGACATTCATCATCGAGTTGGTCAGTGAACATCAGCTTTCCAACACGGTGTTGATTCTGGCCGGCCGGCACAACGATGCCCCGGAGATCACCGAGCGGCTGCAGGCGGTCTTCGATCCCCAATCCATCCTCACCATACACCTGACCGGTTTCGACGAGGAGGAGGCCCATCGTTACTTTGAGGAAGCCATCACCCCTGGCCTGAGGGAACTCAATCCGAACCTACTGGAAAACATCTACGTCCTGAGCGACCGTAATCCGATCAAGATTGCCCTCTCACTGGACTGGTTGAATCGGGGCATCCCTTTGATGACCGAGATCACCCGCATCACGCCCGAAGAACTGAGATCCAGGTCGGAAGATGAATTGAACGAGATGAAAGAGCGCTTCGAACATGCATTGATGGATGGCATTCGGAAGCTGGAATCGCCTCTATACGATGTCATCCTATATATGGCCCACTTTCACAAACGTTTCAACAAACGGATGTTGGAGTTCTTCTTCCCCGATCAACCGGCCGACGCGCTGCTCGAACGTCTGGCAAATTTACCTTTCGTCAAATACATCAATGATGATTATTTCGTGCTGCACGATGAAATGACCCGCTTGGTGCAAAAACACGTTTGGGACGCCGTCGAAGACCCAGATCGAACGCTCCGCCGGGACCTGAGTCAACAGGTGTGCGAATATTATCGCCAGGAATTGGCCACCTTCCCGCCCTCCTCAGAGCGCACGGAACAGGAAAACATTACCTTCTGGTCATATTCCGTGGAGCGCATGTCCTATCAATTAGATACCCATTTCCAAACCGGCTACTATCGGTTCGAGACGTTATTCGAAGAATTGGTAGCGGACCAACGCCCTGGATTGGCCAGCCTGGCCATCAGTTTCCTGGAGGAATTCCGCCATGAAAAGGATTACTCCCCCCTGTTAACCTGTTTCGTGGACGGTTACTACAAAGGCGGAGTGCTGTTGGCTCAACAGCGATTCCGGGAAGCTGAGCAGACCCTGCAGGCCAAAGAACAGCACCTCACACAGATCATCGCCGATTTGGATTGGGAACGGGCCGCACCATTGGACTTGCATTTACGGAACCAACGTCATAAAGTCTACCATCAACTGGGCTTCTGTTACCGATCTTTGGGCAATTGGGAGCAGGCGATTGAAAACTATCAACGTTCTCTCGAATTGGCCCTGGAACTGGCCGCCCAGATAGACCTCCAGACCATCAATGCCGAGGAGCGTCAACAGATGTTGATGGCTCAAGTCGCCGAGACGCTCAACAGCCTTGCCAACGTCTACCGGTTGCAGGGCAAACTTCACCAGGCCAGTCTACTGTGCAGAAACAGCATCCTGTTGCGTCAAACCTGGGAACCCCAACAGGTCTGCAAGAGCCAATACGTGATGGGGATGATAATGTGGGAGGTTGGCAACAGCACGCTGGCCGTGGATTACCTCCGTTTCGCCGAGCAGTCCTGTCCCCTGGACGACGAGATGACATTGGCATTGATCAAAAAATACCGGGCCTATGTCCTTTATCGAGCCGGCATGCCTGAACAAGCCATTCCTCTGCTGGAAGAAGCCATATCCGTTTTCCAACAGCGAGGCCAGTTTTCTGACCTGGCCGACGCCCTGAACATCCGCAGCCGTATATACCGGGACCATCCCCACCTGCCATTGAATGTGAAGGAAAGCAAGAAAGAGGAAGAAGGGCAACAGTGGTCCATCGCCAAGGCGCTCGAACTGGCTCGCAAGGCGTATGAGATCGCCGAGCGCATCGGGGATGAGTATCGTTTGGCCGAGTGTCACCTGACGCTGGCGATCCACCACTACCGTCTCTCGCAGATCGAACCGCAGCAGGGAGCAACACATCGCCAAATAGCCCTCTCTCATTACGAGGATGGCATAAAGTTGGCCCGCGACCGGTACTACCAGCTTCTAAGCCTCTACAGCGCCGTGCGCGGCCACATCGCCTTCGACGAACGTGACTATGAGGAAGCGTTCCGTCAGTATACACAACAATGTCGGTTGGCCACGCGTTTCAAACGCGCCGTCTACGAGCGCGCCATAGACACCCTGGGGAATCGCCTGCGGGAGTTGGGGAACAAGGACGCAATCACCGCCGAACTGATCACCGCTCAGGTACGCGACGCGTGGCAACAAGCCCAACTGAGCGATGAATTCCCCGAATTGTTGGATGAGATCGCAGAGATAGAAAAGGCTATCCTGGAACAGGAGGAACTGAATAGCCTAAAGTGGGAATACCGCCAGGCGATGTTGGACGGGCGCTGGCAGGACGCCATCGCCAGTTGTGATCGCACGTTACAGATCTCCGGCCTATACACCGATGTCAATCGAGCCAACATCCTCATCGACCGGGTAGAAGCTCTACGAAAGCGAGGCAGCATAGCCGACCTGTCAGAGGCCCGTCGCCTGGCCAAAGTTGCCTTGCAGATTGGCGAAGATCTGAACAACCCGGCCCTAATCGGCAATGCGCATCTTTCTATGGCGCATGTGTTGTGGGATACTACCAGTACGGCAGAGGCCGCCGACCACCTGGCAGCGGCGGCCGCCGCCTTCCAAGAAGCGCATGACCCGCTCCGGTCGGCCCGTGTGGAGTGGCTACAAGCCTATATGCAGTACCGCACCGGTTTCTTCCGCGAGCCGCTGAATGCGCTGGTGGACATTGCACATGTGTTCCAGCATCACAACCTCAGCGCATACCTGGCTGATGTCTGGAACCTGATGAGCCGGATCGCCCGCACCGACCCCGACCGCCCCGACCTGGATACGGCCAGTGAGTACGTGGAACGGGCGTTTCGATGCGCCAAATCGGCCCACGATTACTATCGCCTGGGGGAATGCACTCTGAGCCGGGCCTTCCTGGCCTACCGCCAACAGGATTGGGAACAAGCACTCCAGTTGTGCAAGCAAGGATTGTCTTACCTGACGCCAGAAACCCACCTCGTGCGCAGCGTATATTACGGCTTGCAAGGCAACGTCTACTTCCAACTGGCGAAGGCAGCCACACGCCCAGAGGAGCGAGAAGAGTACTGGCAACAGGCATTCGAAGCCTACACGAACGAGTTGGTCGCAGCCACCCAGGCCAAACCCGCCCGCCTGATCCGGGCGTTGGACCTGATACACATCCGCATGATCCGTCTCCCGGCCGATCTGGCCCCTCACTATGCCAATCAATTGGAGACTGCCTGGCGGCAACACCACCTGGAAGAAGAATTCCCCGTCGTGATTGATATGTGCCGGTATGTCATCCAATATCGCCCCTACATTCACATTGAGCAATAGGAGGCCGTTATGTGTTCATCAATCCCTATCTTTGTCCATCCGGCCACCCCGCAGGACCGCCAGCAAGAGCCGGGAAGAAATCACCCAGAGACGCCTTCCCTTACCCCGATTGATTCTCTCGATTCCCTGGCACTCGACCATTGCCTGGAACCGGTCCAGGTGCAGGTCATCGCAACAGATGCAACCTGCCCAGAGGAAGTAACCCGGCGGAAGCAAGCCTGGGAAGAAAACCAATTGCTCATCGAGCTACAATGTGAAGTCTGATTATCGCATGGAAACCAGGATTCCTACAGCGCCTACCGCGCCGACAATGGAAATCGCTTCTCCGAGCGCCGAGGCGTCCCAAGGACAGCCATTCCCACGCTTTCTACAACCGCCGGTACCCACAGTCTTCACCCTGGAAATCACGCCCCGCTGCCAACTGCACTGTCGGGGGTGCGGCAACGTTTTCTCACACGATCCGCATACCACACCGGAGTTGGACGCCGAGGCCTGGCATGCCATCCTTGAACGACTGCGTCCCCTGGCCCGTGCATTGCGGATCACCGGCGGGGAACCAACGCTGCATCCCCAGTTCGATGCCATCATCCGACAAGTAGATGTGTTGGGGGTCCCCTTCGTTGTGTTCACCAACGGCCAATGGCCCAATCCGGTAAAGGTCATCCGCATACTGCGCAGCGCCCGTCATCTGCGGGGAATACTGGTCTCGATGCATGGAGACGACGCGGAAAGCTATTCCTGCTACACCGGCAGTACCGGCAGCGACGACTTCCTTCGCCTCACGGCCCACATCCGTCAGGCCGCCGCGGCTGGCCTGCGGGTGGTGACTAACACACTCTTGTTGCGCACCACCATAGACCGCCTGGCAGAGATAGCCCACCTGGCATTCAACCTGGGCGTCTCCGGCGTCTCCTTTGGTCGCTACTACGGCGTCCCATTGCCCGACCTGACGCCGGATGCCGACGCACTGCGGTCGGCCCTCCGCCAAATCGCTACCTTGCGCCGGAACGACCCCCGCATCACCTTGAGCAATTGTGTTCCAATCTGTTTTCTGCCGGACACCGACTTTGGCGGACGGGGATGTACGTCCGGCTTTACCCACGCTACCATCGGCCCGCAGGGTGATGTGCGCCCCTGTACCCATACCGCGCTCACTCTGGGGAATATCCACCATGGCCATGATCAGATTGAAGCTCTGTGGCAGAGTCCGGCGTTAGAGGCCTGGCGGCGGGCCGTTCCGGAGACTTGTTGGAGGTGTGCCGCTCTCAGTCGTTGCAAAGGCGGCTGTCGGGCGACCGCCCGGCAACTCAACCTACCCCACGACTCCTTGATGTCCGCCGCCGCTCCCCTGGAGACATACCCACCGGCCTGGATCTCCACAGTCACGTTGAACGACAGCGACTGCCCACGTCTGGTTTGTACGGTCGAGCAGACTTCATATGGCTATACCCTGACGGGAACCGGGCACTTCGTCACGCTGTCGTTACTCAGTGGCCCAATCCTACATATGCTCGACGGACACACGACCGTCGCCCAGCTTCGGGAACGCTTTGGACCGATAGGGTTACAGGTCGTCGCCAACCTACTGATGCGCAGACTAGCAACGGTACGCTAAACGATGGGGATTTGGAAATCGCAGCCTCACCACCCGACATTTTGACCCTCCCGCAGGTTCGGATGCGGT
>CAZXVB010000125.1:0-7800 GCA_964643875.1 uncultured Anaerolineales bacterium
TTGCATTATGGCGACTTATGCTTGTTCAAGTTCGAAATCTGCCAGAGTCCAGTAAAATATTACCGAAGTGGTGTAATTTCCTTAAATGACACCGCTTCTTTGCGCAAAAACAAGGTGACAATCATAACTGATGCAATAGGTCATTTGGGGGTTGACAAGTGCCTCTAAATTATGGTATAGTATGGCTAGGTTGGTGATAGACTCAGTCAAGGAGCACTCTGTTTGGCGAAACGCCGGGCAGGTGCTCCTTAATCCCTATGAGTTGAGTATAAGTTGAGTTTGTAGCGCATGAAACTGTATCCAGAAACTGAAGAGATCGAAATCATTGAAGAAATTGCAGAAGATGAAGAAGTCAGTGGCGAAGAGTTCTTGCTAGACAAAGCTGCAGGGCAGGGTTACCTCACACATGCAGTTATCCTGGCCGCGTTTCCACGAGCCGAGGAAAATCTGGAGGAGTTGGAAGAAATCCTGGCTAGTTTGCTGGAAGCTGGCATCGAAGTGCTCCCTACGGGAAAAGCGGAAGCTAGTGAATCCGACGAGAATGAAAATGACTACGGCGACAGTGACAAAGCCAAGAGCCGGAGTATGGATCCGAAGACCGAAACATACGATATGGATCAGGAGGCGTATTTCGATACCGTCGCCACAGATGACACCATCGGACTGTACCTCAAAGAAATCGGTCGAGTTCCATTGCTGGTGGCCGAACAGGAAGTGATGCTAGCCAAACAAATGGAAGCCGGCAAGCAAGCTCAACAAGAGCTGGATCAAGATGGACTGGACCCAGAACGACAGGTGGAACTTCAGCGAATCATTGAGGAAGGGCAGGCAGCACGCGAGCACCTGATCCGAGCAAACTCCCGATTGGTGATCAGCGTTGCCAAGAAATACATTGGGCGCGGTGTGCCTTTTCTGGACCTGATTCAAGAGGGCAATATTGGCCTCATCCGGGCTGCTAATAAATTCAACTACCGGTTGGGGCATAAGTTTTCCACCTATGCGACGTGGTGGATTCGACAAGCGGTCACTCGGGCTATCGCCGACCAGAGCCGCACGATCCGGGTCCCCGTCCACATGGGAGATCAGATCAACAAACTGTTGCGCACCTCCCACCGATTAACGCAAGAACTGGGGCGAGATCCGACCCCGGAAGAACTGGCCAAAGCGATGGATATCCCAACACGCAAGGCCGAAGAGATGCTCAGTGTAGCCCGCCGCCCATTGTCATTGGAAATGCCTACTGATGACGAAGGGGAGAGTGAACTCGGAGATTTCATTGAAGATGATGATGCCACGGCGCCGGACGAAGAAGTCACCAATGCGATGTTACGCGAATTGTTGCAGAATATCTTGCAGGACATCCCGCCGCGAGAGGTCCGCATCCTGCAACTCCGCTACGGATTGGTGGATGGGGAAACATATACCCTTGAAGAAGTAGGGAAAAAATTGGGGGTCACCCGGGAACGGGTACGCCAGATCGAAGCCCAGGCGTTGAGCCGACTCCGTCATCCTACCCACGCCCGCAAGTTAAAAGACTTTCTGCGCAAAATGTGAAATCTCCGCGTCTAGACAACAGCCAATAAACCAGGGATTTCTCTGTTGAACCGCCTCTTCGAATGCATGTCATCAGGTTTTTGAGCGTGCTTTTCGCTTGTGGTGGTATTCTCGTACAGTGTTGTTAGCCGTTGCCATACTGTTTTTTACAACTAGACCACTGAGGGCACTGAGAGCCTATCCGAGAAGTAGAATGGCGAGATGCGCGGCTACGAGAGCGATTTTTCGGACAGGCACTGAGTTTTTTTGTTGATTTGAGGTAACTTAGTGATTGAAATCGCCTCTAGAGGTCTTGAAGCCGAGTGTTCACCTGCGTGGACGCGCCTGTCCACGCAGGTGGACAGCCAGCTTTAGCTCCTCAGGCGGTTTCAACCGCTGGCCTGAGCAGTAACGATTTGAGATCTTTCGCGTTCTCTGTGTCTGGACTTTGGACAATCGGAACTTTAGCGGGATCCATCCTCCCGCAGGCTAGAAAACCGACCATAATCGGTTGCTCTATATGGCATTTTAGCCGATACCTGAATCACGTTGAGCCTGCGGGAGGATTTCACTGTCCCAAAGCAACACCCCAACAACCCGGTTTCCGCCATCTTTTTTGATTTTGCCTAAACTCAAGTAAGTGGGTACACTGAACAAGTGTAAATGTAACTGCTGCTCACCCTTCTACAGTTCGAGGGAGCCCGAGACGTGCAAGCGTCTGTGGACAGAGGTAACTCTTACCTCATAACAAGCCCCAGAAACCAACCCAACATGTCTATCATCTCAATCACAAGCAAGTTGCCAACCGCCAGCAATGAAGAATATGTTTTTTTCGCACAAGCTCTCCTGCCAGATTTTGGGCAATCTAACGCTGATGTCCCCCACAGACACTGATTCGCGTGTGCTCCTCCCCCACATATGAGGGTGAATATCCCGGCCGAACCTACTTGTCACATTGAGACTCGACACCGGTCAAAATTGATTTTTCGCGCAGACTTGGTCGCTGTCAGACAAGGCTGTATAATATGCCCCTATTGGTTGGACGAGGGAGGGATGTGTATTGTCAAACATGCTTTGAGTTTTCCTTTCAAGACCCCTTTGATCACAGTTCAATATGAATGGAGGAGAAAAATGTACAAACGAATCGTAAGCCTTTTAGCCCTGTTACTTGTGACGAGCTTGTTGCTGGCGTCCTGTGGCCCGGCAGCGACCCCGGAGCCGACCGAGGAGGCCCCGGTAGAAGAGCCAGCGGAAACGACTGAGCCGCTCAAAGTAGCGTTCATCTACATCGGCCAGCCCGGCGACCTGGGGTGGACCTATGAGCACGACCGAGGAAGCAAGGCACTCGAAGAAGAGTTGGGGGATCAGATCGAAGTGATCCGTGTGCCCGACGTGCCCGACTGGGAACCGGCCACAGCCGAGAAGGCAATCCGGGATGTGGTGCAACAAGGCGCCAAAGTCGTCTTTGCCACCAGCTTTGGATATATGGACCCGATGCTGGCTGTCGCCCAGGATCATCCAGATGTCATCTTTGAGCATTGCTCCGGTTACAAAACAGCCGACAATATGGCTACGTATTTCGGACGGATGTATCAGCCCCGCTATCTGTCGGGCCTGGTGGCTGGCAAGATGACGAAAAGCAATTTCATCGGCTACGTGGCTGCCCATCCGATCCCGGAGGTCATCCGCGGGATCAATGCCTTCACCCTGGGCGTGCGCAAAACCAATCCGGATGCCGAGGTGCATGTCGTGTGGACCAACACCTGGTACGACCCAGTGAAGGAGCGAGAGGCCGCCGAGGCCTTGTTGGACGAGGGAGCCGACATCATCGCCCAGCATCAGGACACAACCGAGCCGCAAAAGGCCGCTCAGGAACGCGGATTGCTGAGCATCGGCTATGACTCTGATATGGCTCATTTCGTGGGCGACACTGTCCTCACCAGCCCGGTATGGAACTGGGGACAGTACTATGTCAATACCGTCACGGCGGTGTTGGATGGCAGTTGGGAGACGCACCAGTACTGGGGTGGGTTAGCGGATGGCGCTGTCAAGCTGGCCGATTTCAGCCCTCGAGTCCCCGATGATGTAAAGACGTTGGTCGAGGAAGAAAAACAGAAGATTATCGGAGAAGAGTGGGACGTTTTCTGTGGCCCGATCAACGATCAAGATGGGAATGAAAAAGTTCCCACCGGTGAGTGCATGAGCGATGGCGATATGCTGAGCATGAACTGGTTCGTCGAAGGCGTCGTTGGTACGATTCCTTCACAATGATTTGTTCCGTGCTCGTCAAGCCCTGCCGTTCACGCAGGGCTTGACGGTTTCCCATTCCTGTAGGCGGTAAACAATGTCGAACTTGCAACCGAAGCCGAATTATGCGGTCCGATTGCGTGGGATCACCAAACGATTCCCCGGTGTGTTGGCCAACGATCACGTGGATCTGGATGTGTATCCCGGTCAGATTCTGGCCCTGCTGGGTGAAAATGGGGCCGGCAAGAGCACGTTGATGAATGTCCTGGCCGGTATGTACCATCCAGATGAAGGCCAAATCATCATTGCAGATCGGCCGGTCCGCTTTCGTTCCCCCCGCGATGCCATTGAACACGGCATCGGAATGGTGCATCAGCACTTCATGTTGGTAGAAAGTATTACGGTTGTCGAGAACGTGATGCTCGGTTTGCACCATCTGACCCTACCCACGGAACGGGTAAGGCAGGAGATCATCACGCTCTCTCAGGCGTATGGTATGCAAGTTGATCCAGATGCTTACGTGTGGCAACTTTCCGTCGGCGAGCAACAACGGGTCGAGATCCTCAAGTTGCTCTACCGAGGCGCAGATGTGTTGATTCTGGATGAGCCGACGGCCGTGTTGACGCCCCAGGAGTCGGCCGAGTTGTCTAAGACGCTCCGCCGCATGGCAACTGAGGGCAAAGCGATCATCTTTATCACCCACAAGTTGGACGAGGTGATGACGTTTGCCGACCAGGTTACTGTGTTGCGAGAGGGACACGTGGTGGCTACTCTCCCCATCGAAGCGGCCAGTAAGGAGGAGTTAGCGCGTCTGATGGTCGGTCGCGAGGTCCTCTTCCGTCTCCACAAGGATGTCTGTCAGCCCGGGGCCGTTGGGCTGGAGCTGGAAGGCGTATGTGCGTTGAACGACAAAGGCCTGCCGGCCCTCCATAACGTCTCGTTTCACATCTGCCACGGTGAGATCCTGGGAATCGCCGGGGTGGCGGGTAACGGCCAGCGGGAACTGGCAGAGGTGATTACCGGTCTGCGTCCGGTCACTAAGGGGCGTATTCGCG
Source organism: uncultured Anaerolineales bacterium (assembly GCA_964643875.1). Classification (GTDB taxonomy): domain Bacteria; phylum Chloroflexota; class Anaerolineae; order B4-G1; family B4-G1; genus CAZXVB01. The sequence goes on from CAZXVB010000125.1 coordinate 4,836, forward strand.
TCGGAGAACAGGACATCACCAACCAATCGCCACGCGCTATCATCGAGGCAGGCGTCAGTCATATCCCTGGCGACCGGAGTCACGTCGGCCTGGTGCTCAACCTGCCGGTGTCCGACAACTTGGCGATGAAGGCTTACCGGAACCCTCCCTTGGCGCGAGGACCGCTGTTGAAACAGAATGCGTTGCACCGCTTTGCCCGCCAGTTGGTCGAAAGTTTTCGTATTGCCACCCCCAATATCACAACTCCCACCCGTTTGCTTTCTGGCGGCAATCAGCAGAAGGTTGTCCTGGCCCGAGAGATCACTGCTGGGCGTGGGGTTCTCATTGCCGTCTACCCCAGCCGGGGGTTGGACGTGGGAGCAACCGAGTCGGTGCGCCGTACACTGTTGGAGCAACGTGGGTCCGGCGCGGCCATTCTTCTCATCTCGGAGGATTTGGATGAGTTGACAGGCCTCTCGGATCGCATCGCCGTAATGTTCGATGGGCGGATTATGGGCATAGTGCGTCCGGAAAAGGTAACGCCGGAGGAGATTGGCCTGATGATGGCCGGAGAGTCAAGAGAGCCGGCGATATCGCAGGAGGTAGGATCGTGAGCATCGTTTTCGAAAAACGTCTGGTCCGTGCCCGCTGGGCGCCCATCGTCGTGCCTGTTATTTCTATCTTCCTGGCCCTGGTCTTCGGGGCACTCTTGTTGATGGCTTTTGGCATCAATCCTTTCGAGGCATACCGGGTGATGTTACAAGGCTCTCTAGGGGGAGGTTATGCCATCTCCGAGACGCTGGTCAAGGCGATCCCCCTGATGCTCACCGGTTTAGGGGTTTCCATTGCCTTTCGTATGCTTTTCTGGAATATCGGGGCTGAAGGGCAGTTAGCGATGGGAGGGATCGCCGCTTCTTATGTGGCGCTTTTCCTGAGTGATCGCTTACCGGCCCCCCTGGTCTTACCCCTGATGGCTATCTTAGCGATCATTGCCGGCGCGGTCTGGGGAGGCATCCCGGCGTTCCTCAAAGCCTTCATTGGCGTCAATGAAATCCTCACCACATTGATGATGAACTACATCGCCATCCTGTGGGTGGAGTATCTCTACCTGGGACCGTGGCGTGACCCGGCCGGATATGGATTTCCCGGCTCGGCGCCCTTTCCCGAATCGGCCTGGTTGCCTCGCTTGACTGGCCGTGTACATGCCGGCTTGATCTTTGCTATCGTGGCGGCTTTCTTGCTGTGGTTCATCCTGACCAGAACGCGCTGGGGGTACGAGATTCGGGTGATCGGTGAGAACCCACGCGCCGCCCGTTACACCGGGATTGACATCGGCAAGAACATCCTGCTGGTTATGCTGTTTTCCGGGGGACTGGCGGGGTTGGCAGGTATGGCCGAGGTGGCCGGTTTGACCCGGCGGCTATACGGGTTGACGGTGGGATATGGCTATACGGCGATCATCGTGGCCTGGTTGGCCAGTCTCAACCCATGGGGAGTGCTTTTGGTTGCGTTCCTGATGGCCGCCCTGCTGGTTGGGGGCGACCAGATCCAGATCGCCTTACAGACACCGGCCGCCGTAGCCCTGGTGTTGCAAGGGGCCATTCTGTTCTTCGTGCTGGGGGGTTCGATTTTCATCAACTATCGCATCCGCGTGATTCGAAAGGCAGACTCTTCACAACCGTCGTTGGAGGGAGGGGGGCAATGAACGAAGCGTTAGTGGTTTCCATTCTGGTGATCACAATTCGGGCCGGCACCTCCCTGTTGTATGCTACACTGGGGGGTATCCTCAACGAGCGGTCCGGGATACTCAACCTGGGGATGGAAGGGATTATGATGATGGGAGCCGCTACGGCATTCGCTGTGGCCTATCATAGCGGTGTCATCTGGGTAGGTCTAGGAGCCGCCGTGCTGGTTGGTATGTTGTTGGCCGCCATCCATGCGTTCCTTTCCATCACCATGCGGGCCGATCAGGTCGTAAGCGGACTGGCGATGACCCTGTTCGGCACCGGATTAGCCAGTTTTATGGGGCAACGCCTCGGTCCCGGCGGCACTACAATGGTAGGATTGCAAGGGCCTAGCTTCCAGCGCATTCCAATACCGCTCCTCAGCAGCTTGCCGTTCCTGGGCCAATCGTTCTTCCAACAAGACGTGATGACCTATGCGTTGTACATCCTGGTGCCTATGTTATGGTTCTTGCTCTACCGTACTCAGCCGGGGTTGCACCTGCGGGCGGTGGGGGAGAATCCTCAGGCTGCCGACGCGATGGGTGTGAACGTCTCTGCCACTCGCTATCTGTCCACCATCCTCGGTGGCGCGTTGATTGGGATTGGTGGGGCGCATCTGTCGTTGGGCTATCTGCAAGGCTGGGCCGATAACATCACCGGTGGACGAGGGTGGATCGCCATCGCGTTGATCATCTTTGCCACTTGGGACCCTCTGCGAGCGGTGGTGGGCGCACTGCTATTTGGAGGCATCAACGCGATCCAATTTCGCATCCAGGCCGCCGGCACGACTATCCCGGCTTCCTTCTTAAATATGATGCCTTATATCTTCACCATCGTGGTGTTGGTCGTCATTACATGGTGGGAGGCGATCAGCAAGCGCGTGGGAGCACCGGCTGCTCTAGGGACCCCCTACGCCCGTGAAGAGAAGCGGTAAGTTTCGCAATTCAGAGCCATCCTGGTGACTGCACGCCGTGTCGGGATGGCTCTTTTGCTGCGAAGCGAGATCGGCTGCACGCAGGGTTGAGCAACCTTCCAATCGGTGTCAATCCGTGTCCTATCTTTTCTTCAGCCTGAACAGTTACGTTTTTTAAAGTCACTGCAGCAGTGGAGTTAATGCAAGTCTGCCTTTTGCTTCGAATACCATCCTCTCACCTCGTTTGCAAATTACAAAAGCTGATGTAAAATAAATCGGTACCTCCACCGGAACACAGTCTGGCCAGCGGTCACCAGCCGATGCGCTTGCACTTGGCGTTCCTGCGCTC
>CAZXVB010000126.1:0-7785 GCA_964643875.1 uncultured Anaerolineales bacterium
GCCGCAACGCACGGTTTCCCGGTCAGGCGTACACGCCTCGATATTCCTCCGGGAGCAGTTCAGCGATCCGGCGCATAATGAGATCGGTGTACTCGTCCAGCTTTGGGCCGCGCACCCGCCCCGTTTCTGGCAGTTGGAATGGCTGCCCCACTACGACTCGCACGTGTGCACGGCGCAGACGAGGTAACTCCTGCTTGATCTTCTCGGATCCAGCAATGCCGACCGGCACAATCGTAACGCCGGTCCGGGTTGCCAGGTAAGCCGCACCCACTTTGGCCCGCTGGAGGGCATACGGACCACGAGCGCGTGTTCCCTCTGGGGCCATACCGAGGACTTCTCCCCGTTTCAACACCTCCACAGCCCGCTTCAAGGCCTGCCGGTCAACTTCCCCGCGCCGCACCCAAATGGATCCCATCATCGTTAACAGAAAAGCGTAGAATGGGTTGCGTTTATGCTTGGAGGCTGCAAAGGCCCGGATAATGTGAGGACAGGTAACCAGGATAAGAGGGGAATCGTAGGCCGACAAATGGTTAGTGACCATCAAGTAAGGGGGCTGAGAGGGGATGTTTTCCAGACCGATGTACTCTACACGAACCAACAAGGATAGCAACCAACGAACCAGGAGACGAATGAAGCGATAGAACATCCGGTGTTCTCCCTCGATAAAATGACGTATCTACTCCGTCCCGACCCGACCAACAGCAAGAACGGCATAGTCCGCCGGCGAAAAGCCGTAAAAACTGAGCAATATGTCGAAAGGTATACTCGCCCCAGGGGAAAGGTCAGCTTCCAGAGGAAGAAGTTGGGTTCGGAACCCGGAAACCTTGCCCTGGGCATCGTATATGGTGGCCACGACGTAAACACGGGCGGCTGCCCGCTCCGGGTCGACGTTGTGCACGGTTCCGGTGATGCGGAACTGATTATCCACCAGTTGACCGTCGCTCTCGTCTATGGACAGAGGGACATACAGATCACTCAGATCCCCGATGACGTCGCCGCGAATAGGATGAACCTGGAAATTCGTCCACCCTTCGGGGGGGGTATCGAACAGCACGCCAAAGGGGATGCTCTTCCCGGCCGGAAGTAAGTCTGCAGCCGCGAACGCCGTCTTATCAGCCGCCAGGGCACCGGAGGTATCGAAGATCGCTACCCATACTTCCAGGTTGGTCAGCGCTTGATCATTAGGGTTGAAAAGCTCCCCCAAGCACCATAAGCTGCCGACCGGCGTTTCATAGAGCGCGATTCCTCGGACTTTCAACGGCATCGGCGTCGAGGTGGGCAACAACAAGCCTGTGATGGTTTCCGCGTCCCGCTCCCCAGCAGGGATGACCAGTGCTTGCCCGATCTGGAGATAACGGGGGTCCTCGATTCCATTGGCCGCCTGAATGGCTTCCACACTGACCCCATACTGGTAAGCAATTACCCCCAGTACCTCCCCCTCTTGAACGATGTGGATCAGGGGCGTGGGTGTCAACGTAGGAGTGGCAGTCGCTGCCGGAGGAAGCATCGGGCCGCCCGTGGTGGTTTGAAGCAAACCCGGCGGTGGCGTGGCAGTTGCGGTGACGTTCGCTCGCGGCGTAGCGGTCGGTTCCGGGGTGATGATCGCCACGGTGCAACCGGTACAGCACGCGAACAGGATGATAAGCACCACACTCCAGATGATTGCCCGCTTCTGTTTTCCCACGTTAACCATACTCCTCACGAATCTCGCAAGAGAACCGGCAGGTAACAAAACGTCACAGTGCGGATACGGGATGTGGCAGCTCCTCGATACCCATCGTCGGTCATAGCTGTTACCTGATTGACCAACCAACCCTCGTAATCCTCCTCCACGGTGACAACGACGGTCTCCGTCCACTCGGATTCCGATACCACCACCCGCCAAGTCAACACCCCGGTCGGTGAAACATGCATCGGCAACGTATCGGTCACCACAGCGTGCAAAGGTAAAGCCTCCAGTCGAGATACTTGAATAACGTAGGTCACCTTTTCACCAGGCCAGACTGATTCAGGAGAGGCTTGCAAAATGACCTGTAACACATCCGGAAACTCATCCGCTCCAACGTCATACCCACTTCCCCGAGGACGGTCGTCACCGTCTATGTCCTTGCTCACACCGACATCCACGCCATTGTCCCGCGCAGTCGAATCGGCTTGAATGTGATAATCCCCATTGTTCGCGTCCACGAAGGCCGCATCACCGATCAGGTCATTCTGATGAGTCACGTTCCCCTGAAAATTCTCCGTATTTCCCTGCCAGAGCGTTGTATCCAGCGTAGCATAACAGCCGGTCGTCGTGCTGACCCCCACTGTGTGGCTGGCAACGATCGTGTTAGCCATTGCGAGCTGTGAATCCTCTGTGAGATACACGCCAATGACATCGTTGTCCACCAGCGTGTTATGGGCCATATCTGGAGATGAATTGTAGAGATACACCCCGCCGACCATCGTACCCCGATTATCGGCGATCACGTTGTTCTGCAATACCACATCACTGCGGTTGAGATACAGACCGCCGCCATCCGGGGCTATGTTATCCATAACGATATTGCGCTCAATGACGACGGAATCGCTTTGAAATATCACTCCGCCGCCTCCCTGCGTAATGGCCGTATTGGCTGTGATGTTGTTCTGAGCTATGGTCATCTGAGCATAGTTCGCGAACAACGCGCCGCCAAACCCGGCTGTGTTGGCCGTCAGCGTGCTCTGGCGCAAGTCAGCCGTGCTGTCCATGAAATACACCCCCCCGCCGTATACGGCTGTATTGGTCATCATCGTGTTCTGGCACAGGTCCGCCGCGCCGCTAATGATGTATATCCCGCCCCCATACACCGCTGTGTTTCCGTGAATGACTGTATCTTCAAGGGTCAGAGAAGCATCCTGAACATAGATACTCCCCCCCTTACCGTAGCTCCCGCCCACTGCCTCGGTAGCGTCGCCCCGCTCGGCGTCCCCCCCGGTCATATAAAGGCCCTTCAGCGTCATGGTACCGCCGTTCACGTAAAACGCGCGTCCCTGCCCGCGACCGTCCAGGATCGTCTGATTACCCACCGGATCGTATGTGCTCCAATCGGTGGAGGTGTACCCCCCCTGGATTGTGAGCACCTTGCCATCCAGATACACGATCTGGGTAATGGGGTGACCAGGGGGAACGATCTGCGAGACCAGATCGTCATACACACCGGCCGCTACTTTGATGAGATCACCCGACTGGGCAGCGTTCACTGCGGCCTGGATGGTCGTGTATTCACAGCCTATTTGACAGACATGAAGCTCAGTGGCCGGTGCAGCGAGACGCTCAACGGCTAACGCGGTCCCATCACCGGGAGTGAACATAGTCAACCACACGGCCAGGCATACCCCGGCCGACAACAAACCCCACAGGAGCAACCCCTTCTGGTTCATCGTTCTTCACTCCGAAAGTCTCACCGGGCAGCCGAGGACAATGCCCCCGGCCGCTTTTGTCTTACCCCCTGCCCCTCTCCTGCAAGCGAGAGAGTGGAAAGCCGTCGTAGGCAGCGGTGGTGGAGAAGGGGGGATTTTCGTCCCTGGCGATGTGCCAGGGCACATGTTAATTATCCATCTGCCGAGAGAGCGCGTAGACATACAGGATGCGTTGTCCGACCGTCAAGAGCGACAAGCCGGCCAACACCCAGGCCATCACCTCCGGCCATCCCAGGGCACACAACGCAGCGATGAGTACGACACGCTCCAACCGCGAAAGAACCCCAATCTTACAGGGAAATCCCAGCGATTCAGCCCGTGCCCGTGTATAACTCACCAACATAGCAGCCACCAGCGAAATGAGCAACAGCTCCACCATAACGAAGTGCCCGGCCCGCAGATAGGGAACGGTCAACCCCAGGATCAACACAGCATCGGCGACCCGGTCCAAGGTGGAATCAAGAAAAGCGCCAAAGCGACTTTGCTTTCGAGAGACACGTGCCAGAGCGCCATCCAGAGCATCCATCGGCGCTACGACCAACAAGAGCCATCCCCCTGCCCGGATATAGCCAGCCGCAAACACCGCTCCAACACCCAATTGTAAGAGCAATCCAATCATAGTGATGGTATTGGGATGAATTCCCAGCCGGCTCAGGAAACGAGCAATGGGAACCGTGATGATGGCGGCGCGTTCTCTAGCCCAATCCGTGAGCGAATCCCAGCGACCGACTGGCTTGTCACATACTTCTCGTTGCTCCGTCTGCGCAAGGCTTTCTGCAGTGGAAGTTGACTGTGCCTGGTTCTCATCGGTGCGCATAGCACGCTTAGGAGACCGGGTATAGCCAACTCCTTTCCTCCTCAGGTGAGCGCTTCTGAGTTGCGGATCACTCATCGCCCATCATTCCCTTTCGCCTTCCGTTCCGGTCTCTCCAGCAATGAAGGCCTCCAGCTTCCGTCGGGCCTCATCGTCGGTAAACTGGACCGGCGGAGACTTCATAAAGTAAGCGGCCGGCTCAATGATGGGGCCTTTCAGTCCCCGCTCCATCGCCAACTTACAACAACGAACGGCGTCAATAACCACACCGGCCGAATTCGGGCTATCCCATACCTCCAATTTCAATTCCAGCTTGAGGGGAATTTCCCCAAAGGTCGTTCCTTCCATCTGAATGTAGCAGAACTTGCGATCCGTCAGCCAGGGTACATAGTCCGAGGGGCCAACGTGGATGTCGTCCGCCGATATGGGGAATCCCAACTGGCTGGTCACGGCATTAGTTTTGGAGATCTTCTTCGATTCCAATCGCTCCCGTTCGAGCATATTGTAGAAATCCATATTGCCGCCGAAATTGAGCTGGTACGTTCGGTCAAGTCGCACTCCACGCTCTTGAAACAAGCGCGTCAGCACACGGTGCGTGATTGTTGCTCCCACCTGACTCTTGATATCGTCGCCGATGACCGGTAGCCCGCGGTCGGCGAAACGCTTTTGCCAATACGCTTCCCGCGCAATGAAGACCGGCACACAGTTCACAAAACCACAGCCGGCGTCGAGAATCTGCTCCACGTACCATTTGGTCGCCATTTCGCTGCCGACCGGCAAAAAACTGACCACCACATCGGTCTGCGTCTCTTTGAGGATGTGCACGATGTCGGCCGTTGGGCCAGGGGCCTTCTCGATGACCTGCGACAAGTACTTCCCCAATCCATCGTGGGTCATCCCCCGGCTGACCGTCACGCCTAAGCGAGGCACGTCGGCAAACTTGATGGTATTGTTGGGCGGTTGCCAGATCGCTTCCCCCAAATCCAGGCCCACTTTGTTCCGGTCTACGTCGAAGGCGGCAGTGAATTCGATATCCCGAATATGATACCCACCCAGGTTCACGTGCATCAACCCGGGAACGAAGGCATCGTCCGGTGCATCTCGATAGAAGTGTACCCCTTGCACCAATGCAGAAGCACAATTCCCAATTCCAATGATCGCAACCCGCACTTTCCTGTGTTCTGTCATCGTCTGTCCAATTCCTCCTGTTGATTTTAGTAAAAAGAAACACCGCGCCCCTGTTGCCCCCGTTAAGATCCCTCCGTCAACGTTGAGTAACGTTGAGATTGACATTCACTCGGTATCCGCGTGCACTTTTCCTTTGCTCCTTTCTTTATGCTAAGCGGCCACAGGGCGCTTGACTCCTCAGATTATGGTTCCGCCTCCAGCAGAGCGATGAACATCTCATGCCGCCGGCGGACCTCTTCTAAATCTGCCGAACAACGCACCTCTCGTCCTTCTCGACGCACCGTCACCAACCCTACGTTTCGAAGAGGGCGCAAATGGAACGAAACCAGCGGTTGACTGACTCGCAAAGCACGCGCCAACTCGGTCACTGTCATTGCTCCAGAGTGAGTCAAGATCACCAGAATGCGCAAGCGCAAGATATCTTTCAAAGCATAAAAATACCGGGACAACTCCCGCAAATCACCATCGAGCGCGTCCCGCTCCAAGGCAATCATACCCTTCCCCCAAAATTCATAAAAGTCCATTTTATAAAAAGGTTTTTATATGTTATCTCAAGATAAAAGGAATGTCAAGTTGAAGAGTGTTTGCGAGTTGGTTTTCTCTGCTCTTTGATCTCCTTGACTTTTTCGGCTATCTGCCTATAATATGACCCTGGTCATTTTTGACCCGTGGTCACTAAAAGAGGTACCGGATTGGCCCATGATTGAATCGCCCAATCTATGAGAAACGATTACTATTCAGGCCGACGGTTGAAATCGCGCCTGAGGAGCTAAAGCTGGCGGTCCACCTGCGTGGACAGGCGCTCCCATGCAGGTGGACGCTTGGCTGTCAGCCCTCCAGAGGCGATTCCAATCGCTAACAGAAGTAGCCTGAGCAGTTACAAGAAACGAAACGCCAGAGGTTTACCGACTATGAAGGAAAGAACACGTTCCATTGCTCGTTATGTAATCCCAGGGGCGATCATCGTCCTGGTCGTTATCGTCACCATATGGTGGTTTTCCTCGCCTTCCCGTTCCATTGCCCGCTCACCGCAACAGGACGTTCGTTCCACAACCGTCAGCCGAGGTACAATGCAGGTGACCGTCTCGGTCAGCGGGCATCTCGAACCCAGGTCAAGTGTTGATCTGACGTTCGAGTCTCCCGGTGAGGTTGCCGAGGTAGCCGTGGATGTCGGGGAGCGGGTTTCAGCCGGGGAGCCACTGGCGCGGTTGGACACCCGCCAACTGGCAGTCCAGGTTCATCAAGCGGAGGCTGCCCTGGAAATGATAGAAGCCCAACTGGCACAAGCCAAGGCCGGCCCTCGCCCTCAGGAGGTCGCCTCAGCGGAGGCTAATCTGCGGGCGGCGGAGGCCCAGGTCAACCGCGCCGCAGCAGACCTGGCCCAGGTGACCCGTGGGGCCAGCGAAGCGCAGATCGCCGCCGCCGAAGCACAGGTAGCGGCGGCCGAGTTACAGTATCGGGTCACCCTGATCGCCCACGACCGCGTGATGCAGCAGACGGAGGATAGCACACGCCGTGAGCAAGCCCGCAATGATCTGTACGCCGCCGAGAAGGCCCTGGCAGCCGCCCAGGCCCAGTTGGACGAATTGCTGGCCGGCGCCGATGCCGAATCCATCCAGGCGATGCGGGCCAACCTGGCCGCTGCCCAGGCCCAGCGGGATGCCGCGCAGGCGCAGCTCGACCTATTGAAGGCCGGTGCAACGCCTAAGCAGATCGAGGAACTAGAGGGACAGGTCGCCCAGGCTCAAGCTTCACTGGCAATGGCCGAACTGGCCCTGGAACGGGCCACCCTGCGGGCACCCTTCGACGGGATCGTAGCTGCTATTTACATCACCCCTGGCGAGATGACCCCTGTCGGCCTGCCGGCCATCACCCTGCTGGACGATTCCGCCTTTCGCCTGGTAGCACAGGCGGACGAGATGGACGTTGGCCAGTTGATTCCCGGTCAGTCGACGCAAGTCACCATGGAAGCGTTCCCCGACGTGACCCTCACCGGCAGGTTGGAGCACATTGCCCCGGCAGCAACGATGAAAGGCAGCGTCGTCTATTACGAACTCACGATCGTGCTCGACCCCACCGATCTCCCCCTGCGGGCCGATATGACGGCCAACGCCACCATCCTGGTAGACGAACTGGAGGACGTATTGCTGCTCCCCACCTGGGTAGTGCGTGTGGACCACGACACTGGCCAGACCTACGTCAATCAGCGGGTGGACGGCCAAGTCGTGCGCACGGACATCACCGTAGGGGTGCGTCACGACGGCTCCGTTCAGATCCTCTCCGGTCTCTCTGAAGGGGAAGAAGTCATCTGGGTCAATGAATCTGGCTTCGGATTCGGC
>CAZXVB010000127.1:0-7778 GCA_964643875.1 uncultured Anaerolineales bacterium
CCGATAACGTGCCAACACGGGCAGCAACCCGGTAATGTGATCGGCGTCGGGATGAGTTAACACCACCAGGTCTAAAGAGTGGTCCCAGAACGGCATCTCTGCCCCCAGGGCCGAAAGCAACGTCGTCTCGCTGGGGCCGCCATCCACCAACACCTGTCGCCCGCCCGGCGTCTGGATGAAGATCGCATCCCCTTGCCCCACGTCCAGAAATGTCACGTGCAGGCGGCCGTCGGGAAGTTCCCGCCAGGCAGCGACCGCCAGCAGCAACATAACCAGCGCCACTCCGGCTGCTACTTTGGTCTCCAGATGGTTCCAAAAACGATTCCACATCGCCATCCGTCGCTCCTGAGGTTGATTAGTCCACCAGGTAACCATCGCCAGGCAAGCGTAGTACCCCCACACCATCCAGCCCTCCATTTCGACCGGAACCGAAGCGTAGGGGATTCGAGCCGTCAAGCGCACCATCTCTATGGTATACGTCAGAAAGAGCCAGGCGATCCACCCCACCACCTGCCCCGCCGGCAGGAACAACAACCCGATAAGCATAGCGATCCCCCCGAAGATCATCACCCACTGCTGAACCGGTAGGATGAGCAAGTTGGTCAGCAGGGTAACGAGGGATAGTCGCCCGAAGTAGTACAGGATGATGGGCATAGTCGTCACCTGGGCGGCAAGGGTCACCAGGAGGGCCTCATTAAGAAGGCCAACGATCTGACGAGCACGGCCTGGGGATGTGAACCGCACCAGGAGTTGCTCGCTGGCCCGCTCCAGCGGATCGGTGTACAGCACCAGGCCGATGGTGGCGGCGAAGCTGAGCTGGAACCCCACATCCCACAGCGTGTATGGGCTTAGGGCAGTCATTCCGATGGCCGCCGCTGCCAGAGATGTGGGCGCAAAGGTCGCTCGTCCCAGGTGTCGCCCCCACAGGTACAATATGCCCATCAATGCGGCCCGTAGGACGGCCGCTGATCCCCCGACGAAGATGGTGTAGAGCGCCACACCGCCAATGGCGACCCACACCGCTCGACGGGAGCCAAATAATCGCCGGGCCAGCCCGGAAAATATCCCCGCGATGATTGTGATGTTGAAGCCGGAGATGGCGATGATATGCGTCGTGCCGGTGGCGGCGAAATCGTCCATCAGATCGGTGGGGATGCCTGTCTCGACCCCTAACAGGATGCCCGTCAGCAGAGCGGCCTGGGGTTCAGGTAGCAGGCGAGCGATGGTGGATTGAGCGGAGCGTTTGAAGCGAAAGAGGTGATACAACAGGACGTTGGCCTGGTTTTCGGCCAGCAGGATGACATGTACCCGGCGCATCAATGTGTGCACGCCCTGACGGGCCAGGTACTCCCGATAGGAGAAACTTTCGAAGACCGGCGGAGTCTCTAACAGGCCCTCAACTCGCAGCCGGTCGCCGTATTGGCGCGGAGGGTAGCGTTCTGCTTTGACCAACACCAGTCCATTGACCGGTATCTCCGTGCCGTCCGGCAGTGTGAGGCGCTCAGCCCGCAAGCATAAGTTGGTGTACGTCTCACGTTCGTCCGGCTCCCTGACAACGACACCCTCAACAGAAACCCAGCCGATGTCATTGTACGTTGCCAGGGAGTGAGCATCGAAACGCGGGGCGGCCCACAAGAGCCGTCCCGCGCCTAATACGAATGCCAGCCCACACACCCCAATCTGCCGAACAAGCGGACGATCTCGCCACAGCAGGCCGATCAGCAAGGCTGCCAATCCCAACACAGGCCACACTTGCCAGGGCACGCCTGTGGTTTGCGCTGCTGCAATGCCGAGCAGCCAGGCAACGGCCAGGTAGATCAGCGTCATCGTTCAGGTCAGATTTCCTCTCGGCCCTCCAATGCCCGCGTCAGCGTCACAGCGTCGGCGTATTCCAGGTCTCCCCCAACCGGCAATCCTCGGCCCAGCCGTGTGATCCGCACACCGAGTGGTCGCAGTTGAGTCAGCAGATATGAAGCGGTCCAATCCCCTTCGCTGGTCGGATTAGTCGCCAGGATCACCTCGTTCACCCCGCCACGGCGTACCCGGCCCACCAACTCGGCGATGCGCAGGTTTTCGACGAATATGCCTTCGGAGGGAGACAATACGCCATGGAGGACATGGTAGACGCCTCGGTATCCGCCGGCTTGCTCGATGGCCAGCACATCCAACGGCTCCTCTACCACACAGATGAGACCGGCGTCACGTCCTGAGTCGGCGCAGATTGGACAGGGGTCCTGTTCGGTGACATTGTAGCAGATCGAACAGAAGCGGGTCCGTTCCTTCAGTTCGCGCAGGGCGTTGGCCAGGCGTTCGGTCAGGCCAGTCCGGTTGCGCAACAGGAAGAATGTCAACCGGGCCGCCGTCTTGTGACCGATACCCGGCAGTTCAGCCAGCACCTCGATCAATTGAGTCACCGATGTCGGTGTGGCGCTCATCGCGTCCCTCCCGGTCCCCGCAGTGGCCCCATATCAATCATCTCAATCCCATACCGGCGATATCCAATCCCCCGCTTATGGCCGCCATACGCTCTTCTATTGCCCGGTCTATCTGTTCCAACCCGCTGTTGACGGCCGCCACGATCAGGTCCTGCAACATTTCCACGTCGTCAGGATCAACCACCTCTGGCATAATCTGCAGAGATTGGAGCCGACGTTCACCGGTCACCGTGGCGCTCACGGCCCCCCCGCCGGCCGTCTCGGTGACGACCATCCCGGCCACTTCCTCCTGAAGCGCCATCATCTCCTCTCGCAGGCTCTGTAAGCGCTGCATCATCCCCCCTTTGATCGCCGGTGAGGAACTTTTCTTTTGTTTGATCCGTCGCTTTCCCAACGTCTTACCTCCTGAAACGCAATCACTCACTCCCGCCGGTTAGAGTCAACCTGCAGGATGAAATTCCGCGTAGTACGCGCTTCGGCGCGGCCGGGGCTACCGGTTGGAATTGATCACTGTCGCTCCTAATTCCTCCACCGCCATCCGCACCAGCGGGTCTTCGGTGGACGGCTCCGGCTGGGCCGTTGCCGTCGTGGGTGGAGGACCATTCGAGTGGGATTGGGATTGGGATCGGGATTGGGATTGAGCCTGAGTTTGTGCCCTGGGAGCCGCGTTTCGGTCGGACTGACCCAACACACAGCGCACCCGATACCGTTTTCCCAGCAATGTACTCAACACACCCTCGATCTCCCGCCGATTCTGCTCCTCATCAACTTTGGAACGATGGAACTCGTAATCGAATCCCAACACGATCACGTCTTTCTCAATAGCGACCGGCCGACACGAGCGCATCAAAGCCTCCAGGAAAAGGCTGCGTGGCCGCATGGCATTGAGGGCCTGGCCCCAGTGCTGTTGGATGGTCTCCACAGTGATCGTTGCCCCATCGCCGACGGGCAACGGCCCCCGCTCCTGTGCCGCCGATGGCTTTTGCGGTGCGGGGCGCTCCGGTCCAGAGGAAGGGGACTTGGTAGGGGGTAGTGGTGAGGCAGCGGACGGTGCTCGCGCCGACGGAGACGAGGATGAAGGACGAGGGCGGGGACGAGACGGGGGCGAGGAAGGTGGAGATTGGGGGCGAGAAGAGGGCGAAGGCGGTGTCTCCTGTGGAGCATCCGGCGGCAACACTGCTTCGATGAAGGCCATCTCCAACGGAAGTTGAGGTTGCCATCCTCCACGGGACTCCACGGCAGCTTGGTTGAAGAGTCGAATCGCTTTGGCCAGATCCCGGTGAGAGAAGGCCTGTGCCTGGGCTTCGAGGCGGGCCTGAGAGTCGGCCTGCGCCTGCAAATAGGCCGCCGTCCCATCGCTCCCCAGCCGGAGCAGCAACAACGCCCGCAGATGTTCGACCATCTGGCGGGCAAATTGGCGCGGAGCGCTACCCTCGTCCACTGCCCGGTTGATCACCTCCAATCCCAGCGCCGCGTCCTTTTTGGAGAGCGCGTCCACCACCTGGAAGATCGCCTCGCCGCTCCCTGTCCCCAGGGCGGCCTGGACACCGGCCACGGTGATGCCAGCCTGATTGTAGGAAGCCAACTGGTCCAACAGACTTTCGGCGTCCCGCATACTGCCTGTTGCCTGGCGAGCAATCATCATTAGCGCATCATGTTCGGCCGGAATTCCCTCCTGCTCCACGATCCACGCCAGTCGCTCGACGATTTCCTGCGTTGAAATACGGCGGAAGTTGAACCGCTGACAGCGGGAGATCACCGTTTCGGGTATCTTATGGGCCTCAGTGGTCGCCAGCACAAAGATGACGTGGGGCGGCGGCTCCTCCAATGTCTTCAACAGCGCATTGAAGGCCGATGTGGAAAGCATATGCACTTCGTCTATCACGTACACTTTGTAGCGGGCCTCGGTCGGGCGAAAGCCGACCCGCTCCCGTAACTCCCGCACATTGTCCACCCCCGTGTTGGAAGCCGCGTCAATCTCGATCAGGTCAATGAGACGGCCCTCGTTGATAGCCTCACAGATCGCGCATTGATTGCAGGGACGTTCTCCCTCCGCTGCCAGGCAATTTACGGCCTTGGCCAACAGGCGGGCGGTCGTCGTCTTGCCTGTGCCCCGAGGACCGGCAAAGAGATAGGCGTGGTGAATGCGCCCGGAAGCCAACGCATTGCGCAATGTATGTACAACGTGCCCTTGTCCAATGACCTCGTTGAACGTGCGAGGGCGCCACTTTCGGTATAATGCCTGCACTCGTTTGCCTCCTCTTGTCCCTTCTCCTCCCTCACGTCTCCACTACGACATTTGATCTTCTTCACGATCAGGCCAGAAAGGGTGAAACATCATCCATTGATCGGGATGGGCGCGGACGTATGTCTCTACGATAGCTGCGATCCGTCGCGTGTTGGCCATGATGTCGGCCTGCCGGTCGCCGTTGCGAATCATCTCGACCGGGCCGGTATATTCCAGCGCGTAGCCTTTTTCTGCATCGTAATGGCAGCTTCCCACGAAGACCACGGCGTCGGTGAGCAACGCCAGTCGGATCGGCCCGACCGGCAAATAGGCCGGTCGCCCCATGAACTCCACCCATTCCCGGTCCTGGGGAATGGGACGGTCCACACCAGTCAGAACGATGCCGCCGTCACGCAGCCGGCGGATGGCTTGTCGGAGGGATTCCGACGTGATTGGCGTCACCTCGAAGCCGGTCAAGGTCCTCAAGCGGTTGAGTACCTGAAACCCAGAAACAGGATTTGCCAGGGAGAGCATCTGAATCGGCAGATCATAGGCCCCCAACGCCAACCCGGTCAGATCGAAATTGCTCATGTGGGTCCCCAGCAACAATACCCCCCGACCGGTTTCCATAACGGCCTGCAGCTTTTCAATCAGCTCCGGAGGAATCGCTACGGCGGCCCGAATCTCCTCACGCGGAGCGCCAATAGCGTGAAAGAAATCGTAATAAGTCTGGCCAGCATGGTAGAACACTTGCCAGGTCATGCGCTCCAACGTGGCCGTATCCGTATCCGCCCCCATAATGTGGCGCAGATTAGCCTCCACCGTTCGGTAAACCTCCGGTTTGCGGCGGGCGATCTGGTTGGCGATCCAGCGAGCCAGGCCGTATCCGGTCCGGCGCGACATATGGCGGGCGATGAAAAGCCCAATGCGAGTCGTTATCTGATGGCTGATGATGTCCTGTAAACGTATGCGCATAACGATGACGATCTGCTGCCTGCGCTGACTGAAAGTCAGCCTATAGGGCCTGCGGCCAATGGTCGGCCTGCGCCGACCAGCGCGTCGGCGTAGGCCGACGCGCGGCGCAAAGCGCCCAAAGAGGCCGATTTCAATCGGGCAGCTCCCGAGAAGGTAGAGAAGGGGCAGCTACCTGGAAATCGGCGGACTGAAACAGACGCGGGGCCTCGATGATGACAGGCAAGCCCCGCAGGAGACAGATGGCTACTGAAATCCAGGCACAGACCACGCCAGCCTTCCATACGCCGTTCCAAACAGCATATCCACCGGATCGTAGTCCCCAACTCAACGCCAGGAGTGTAAAAGCGATTGCCTTGACGACGGCGTAACCAGTGCGCACCGGACTGGAGGCAATCAGCCACCTGGCCCATGGGGTGCGCATCATACTGTGGGCCGACTGACCGTGCTGGAGCGCGACGTTGCGGATCGAATCGGTCAACGCGCCCCGAATGACGACCGTCAGCGGAATGAGTACCGGAATCAATCGGACATGGGCAAACGTGACCCACAGGACGATTTCGACCGCCCGGTCAGCAGCTACGTCCAGGGCGCTGCCGATCAACGTCTGTTCGTTTCGCCGACGGGCCACGATGCCATCCAACGAGTCCATCAAGATCAACACGACGATCAGGAAGGCCGCCGTCAATTGACCCACAGTGCCGCCCCAATACAGCAATAGGACGATCAATATCAATAGTGGAAACCGCAGGGCGGTAATCAGGTTAGCAACATTCACAATCTCTCTCCTCGAATCAATTCAGCGACTAAAATGCGTACGGCCTGGTACAGAGCCGGCCATTGGGCGTCTACTTAGCAGGCAGAGGCAAAGAAGAGCCATCAGTCGTTACTGAGGGCTGAAAGACGTCCAATGATTGGTTGGCCTGCGTCAGCGTCCCAAGTGCATCGGCATAATCACGTGGGTGTAATCCACGTCACCGACCGGGCGAATGACGCCGGGGCTATCGGCGGTCGTCGCATCGAGGGAAACCTGCGGCGTCCCGGCCACCGAGAGGACGTCGATCAAGTAGCGCACGTTGAAAGCGATCTCCAATTCATCGCCCTCGACAGTGGCATCCAACTCACTGACGTCGTCCCCCGTCTCGGCCGAGGTAGCCGAGACGATAATGTGTCCTGGGTTCAGATCGCTACCGGGTTTGATGTGCAAGCGAGAAATGTGGGCCGCATCCCGTGCAAAGATCAGGGCTGTCTTACAAGCTTTCAATAACGTGGCTGTATCCACAACAGTGTGCGTGTTCCAGTTCCGGGGGATGATCTGGCGATAGTCCGGGAAATTGCCGTCAATTAGCTGGGAGACCAACAGGATGTCCGTCAGTTGGAAGAGTACCTGGTTGTGAGTGGGCGTCACTGTGATGACAATGGGGTCCTGTTGTTCGCCACTGACACGCGCCAGTTCGGATAAAGCGCGAGCCGGTACGATGATGCTGAAAGGGTCCGCCACCGGTCGAGTCAGCGAGATCGAACGCACCGAGAGGCGGTATCCATCGGCTGCGGCCATCGTCAACCGATCACCATCGAATTGGAGGAGCACGCCGGTGAGGATCGGCCGGCTCTCGTCGGTGGCGGCAGCGAAAGCGACCTGCTCGATTGCGGTACGCAACGACTCCGTCTCCACCGGAATGCCACTCTCATCCTCCCCTGTCGGCATAATGGGAAATTCCTGGGCATCAATGCCTTTGATGTTGGCTTCGCTCCGTCCCGTCCGTAGATTAAGAGTCTGCGTTCGTGCGATCAGTTCCATATCCACACGTTCCGGTGGGAGCGTGTTCACCAGATCAATGAACGTGCGAGCCGGCACCGTGGTTGCTCCATCTTCATCAACTTTAGCCCCGATCCAACAACTTATCCCGACCTCCAGATTGGTGGCCGAAAGCTTCAGTCGCCCCCCGTCGGTCGCCAATAAGACGTTTCCCAACACCGGTAGCGTCGAACGGGGCGAAACGGCCCGCCCGACGATGCTCAAACCTTTAGCCAGGTTCTCTTGTAAACAGGAAACCCTCATCGTTCGATCCTCCTAACAATTTGGTGGTTTCAATAGAGTTGTTGCACAATAAGAAAAGTGGGGAATGGGACGCAGATTCACG
>CAZXVB010000128.1:0-7761 GCA_964643875.1 uncultured Anaerolineales bacterium
AGTTCAACCTGCGGGAGGGTCTCCAACTCAGTTGAAACACACCCGATTGAAATCGCCTCTAGAGAGCTTGCAGCCGAGCATCCACCTGCGTGGACGCGCCTGTTCACGCAGGTGGACAGCCAGCTTTAGCTCCTCAGGCGGGGTTTCAATCACCTGAGCAGTAACTGGCACCAAAGATATTTGCGAGTGTCCTGCTTCTGTGATAGAATCCTTGTACATTGTGGCAGACCTCCTGCTTCCGCCGGATTCGACAGTCCGGCAGAAGTAGGCTGAGACAGGTGAACAACGCACAGGGGCCGGGGTTTTTATGCCGACCAACTTACCGCCGGAATACTTCAAAATCGAAGAGCAATATCGGGAGGCCAAATCGCCCGCCGAAAAGGCGGCCCTGATCGAGGAAATGCTCCGTGTCATTCCCAAGCATAAGGGGACTGATCGCTTGCGGGCCGACCTGCGCCGGAAACTTGCCAAATTGAAAGAGGCCGCTCAGGCCAGGAAAAAGACGAGCCGGCAGGAGTCCGCTTATTCCATCGTTCGGGAAGGAGCCGGGCAGGCCGTGCTGGTGGGGGCGCCTAACGTCGGCAAGTCCGCCTTGTTGGCTGCGTTGACCAACGCGACTCCAGAGGTGGCCGAATATTCACGAACTACCTGGGTCCCGACGCCGGGGATGATGCCGGTCGAAAACATTCAAGTTCAATTGATAGATACACCTTCCCTCAGTCGCGAATTCGTGGAACCGCAATTGATCCATCTGATTCGGCGGGCGGATTTGCTCCTGTTGGTTGTGGATTTGCAGACTTTCCCAATCGAACAACTGGAGGAGGCCTTGGAGGTCTTGGAGGCGCACCGGATCATGCCCCGCCAATGGGCATCTAAATACGATCTGACGGATCGGCGGCTTACGTTGATCCCCACCCTTCTCGTCGTCAACAAAGTGGATCACGCTAACTGGGATGCAGACTATGAGGTGCTTGGGGAATTGCTTCGGAGCGACGATGTGTGGGATGGGCCGATGGTGCCGGTTTCTGCCACAACGCAGTATCACGTGGAGCAGTTTAAGCGAGCAGTGTTCGACGGCTTGGAAATTGTCCGGGTTTACGCCAAGCCGCCTGGAAAAACCCCTGATTTCAGCGCGCCATTTGTGCTCAGAAAGGGTGGGACTGTCGAGGAATTTGCCGGAAAAGTGCATCAGGATTTCCTTGAAAATATGAAAGCAGCACGGGTATGGGGTAAGAGTGCTCAGTACGACGGTCAGATGGTCAGTAGAGAGCATATTCTCTGTGATGGCGACGTGGTGGAATTGCGTATGTAGTGGAGAACGGGTGTGTCACGTGAGCAAATTCGTCTGACGGCCCTGTCCAGCGCCGCTGGTTGAGCGGGCAAACGCGGGCCGGAGGCCCTGGCGCAGGTGCTGCGCCCCTTGGAATTGGAAAACCTGTTTCCCGCTGGGCGGTATCCTGATTTGCTGGTCGGTTTGGCGGTCAGCGACGACGCTGCCGTCTATCGAATCAGCGATGACGTTGCCGTCATCTGCACACTGGACTTCTTTACGCCCGTGGTGGACGATCCTTATGACTACGGAGCCATTGCGGCCGTCAATGCGATGAGCGATGTCTATGCAATGGGGGGAGAGGTAGCCGTAGCGCTCAACGTCTGTGGCTTCCCGGATGACCTGCCGGCGGATGTCATTACGGCGATCCTGCGGGGTGGCGCGGATAAGATCGCTGAGGCAGGAGGCGTGTTGGCCGGCGGCCACACCGTAGATGCCCCGGAACCTTTTTATGGATTGGCAGTGGTGGGTACGGTTCACCCTGAGCGGATATTCACCAAAGGAGGCGCGCGTCCCGGAGATGCGCTGATTTTGACGAAACCCCTGGGGGTTGGCCTGATCACGACAGTCCTCAAGGCGGGCATAGCGGACCCACACCACGTTTCCGCCGCCATTGTCAGTATGAAACAACTGAATCGGGAGGCCGTTCGCCTGCTGCGCCTATTCGAAGTGCATGCTTGTACCGACGTGACCGGGTTTTCATTGCTGGGGCATGGCTACGAAGTGGCGGAGCGAAGCGGGGCCAGATTGCGCTTCTATTGGGATCGGTTACCGTTTTTGGATGGCGCCAAGGAATACGCTGAGCAAAACTTGTTTCCCGGTGGTTCTTGCCGCAATCGCGATGCTTATCACCTGTGGGTAGACTTTCCGTCTGACTTGTCAGAGGAAATGCAATTATTGCTCTTTTCGCCGGAGACTTCCGGTGGGTTGCTGGCCGCCGTCCCTACAACTGTGGTTAAAGAGGTAAGTGCCCAATTCGCTTCCAGAGGCCATGCCTGCTATCTCATTGGGGAGGTTGTAACGGGGAGCGGGATCGAAATCGTTTGATCTGCACCTGAGAACAGTTGCTCCGTTCAACGAGTTCCCCGAACGCTGCCGGGTGGGATTGGGTTTAGCCGGAGATATCGCTCCACAGTAGGCGCGCCTGTCCACGTAGGTGGACAGCCAGCTTTAGCTCCTCTGGCGCGGTTTCAACCGTCGGCCTGAATAGTAACTTCAGGACAAAAAAAAATGATGGGCTTGTATGTTACATTGTTGTTCATATCCGCCATTATCCTGACCGGGTTGGGCATATATTCCCTGCGATATACCAATGTGACCCGCATCTTCGCCATATTGATGATCGCGTCCGCCTTTTGGGCGATTGGGGATGGTATCCGCTTGAGCGTTAGTGCCGAGGCAGCGAAATTCCTTTGGGCGAAGATACGCTACTTCGGCATCGTCTTGGTCCCCACCAGTGCGTTCATATTCGTGATGCGCTACACTGGACGCGATCGCTGGCTGACTCCACCGGTTTTCGCCTTGTTGTTCCTCGAGCCACTTCTGATCCTGATCGCGGTATGGACGAACGATTGGCATCATCTTTACTGGCGCGAGTTTTGGGTGGAGCCTGTCGCAGGTGGCATGACAGTCTGGCATTCAGTGCACGGCCCTGTCCACTTGTTCCATGTCGTGTATTCCTATGTTCTGATCGGTGTTAGTGGCATTGGGTTGGTGCTAGAGTTCGTTTCCCTCCAGGCCTCACGGGTTCAAATCGGCATTCTATCTCTGGCCACTCTTCTTCCGTTCGTCGGGAATGTGCTATCCACATTGGAATTGGTCACCTTCCCTGTAGACCTGACTCCCATATCGTTCCTGCTCACCGGTCTGGTAGTCTCACTAGGCATCTCTCGCTTTCAGCTTTTTGATCTGATCCCTGTCGCTCGGAACGCGGTAATAGATAGTATGCATGGTGCTGTCATTGTGCTTAGTCTGCACGATACTGTGATAGATGCCAATCAGGCTGCGCAACAACTGGCCGGCCTCTCCTTGCAGAAAATCGTTGGCCTTCCTATCTCCCAGGTCATCCCCGCCTGGCCAGATTGGAAAGCTCATTATTCTGACGTCGGTGAAACTTATATGGAGGTCACTCTGGAGACTGATTCGGGAGGGAAAAAAACCTGGCGGACATACGATTTGCACATTTCACCCTTGAATGACAATCGAGGGCAGATTTGTGGTCGTTTGGTCGTCCTCTATGACGTTACAGCCCGCAAACGGGCCGAAGAAGGGATGCGGGCTCAAAAACGACTGTTCGAGGGCCTGGTTGCAATGGCCCGAGCTACGACCAAGCGCACCTCCCTTCTCGATACCCTTCAAAGCATATTGAATATGGCCGTGACCCTGACGGGGGCGGAGTACGGCCATCTGTCTTTGTTGGAGAGCAGAGAGACGGTGATGTACACCTCTTTATCGGCCTCCCATTCCCTGACAGATGATGACCGCATCGTAGTTCAGTCCGTCCTGGAAAAAGAGGTCATCGAGTGGGTGTTGCGTCACCGTCATCCCATTATGACAGAGGACGTACGTCAGGAGCTCCAATGGCCGGATATGAACCGAATCCCATATCCCGTTCGTTCACTTTTGGCTTTACCGATCATCAGTGGATCGGCCGTGTTGGGCGTGTTGACGTTGTTCCACTCTCAGCCCAATTACTTCCTGGATGAGCATCTCTATTTGCTCCAATCGTCTATGGATCAGATCACGATGGCGATCCGCAATGCCCAGATGTATGACGAACAACGCCACCGGGCTATCCGGCAGACCACCTTGTACGAGACTCTGCGGGCCGTTGGTCAGTACCTGGATACCGGGACGATTGCAGAAGCTGCTGTAAATGAGATCGTTCAACTGACCCACTGGCCAGCCGTGACGGTTGCACTTCCTGATGGAACGAATACGCATCTGGTCGTGTTGGCCCAGGGTGGGCCGATGGCATCTCCAAAAGGGAGGACCTACGTCCTCGCGGAAAGCGAGGACAGCGCCGTTTCTCGCGCGTATCTGACCGGCCAGGTGGAATATGTACGCCATGTGCAGACTGAGCCAACTGAGCCAGACGTTGCTGACTACTGTGAACTGGCCGTACCGCTCCGCCGCGGTGAACGGGTATTGGGTGTGCTCAACATCATCGGCGACCGGCCAGATGCTTTTAATGAAGACGATATCCAGTTGGCCCGTTCATTGGGCGAGGCTATCGCACTGGCTTTGGATAACGCCCGACTGTACGCGGAAATCCAACAATACGTCAACGACTTGAGTACACTGTACACCATTGCTCAGGCCCTGAGCCGCTCTTTGATTGTCGAGGACATGCTTTCCGAAGCCCTCAACCTGGTCTTGAACTCGTTGGGTTTCCAGTGTGGGTTGATTGCCATGACAAGTTGGTCAGACGGTGGTTTGTACCTGGCGGCGGAATATGGGGTGCCGCCGGATATGTCCGCCCGATTGTGCACCCCAGATGGATTGGCTTATATATTCTACCAGCAGGTCCTCGAACGAGGTGCGGTTGTGATGGTGGAGGATATCGAGCGAGAAGACGCCCTGGCCTCCTTTCCGCCTGCCCTGGCTTCTCAGACGATCCGTCTGATGCAATATATGGAGTTCTGTTCTTGCTCCTGTGTTCCTTTGCTTCACCATGATCGAGTTATGGGTGTGTTGTGTCTGTTCGGGAAGGAGCCTAAGCTGCTGCTGCCAGAGACAGAGGCACTCCAAATGGCGATTGGTCGGCAGATCGCTACCGCTGTGACCAACTATCGTTTGTTCCAGACCATTGACGAGGAGCGGGGCCGTCTGTATGCCTTGATTGAGGCCTCCCGAGATGGCATTGTTTTGATTGGCACGGATGAACGAATTTTAATTGTCAACGCGATGGCGTTGAGATTGTTCCAGGTGGAGGGAAATCCGCCTGACTGGGTGGGGATGAACATCGAAGAGACATTACAGATATTGGAGGGGAAATTTCCTCGTACTATCCAGCTACTCTGGGCAGAGTTGCATCGAGTCCAATCGGGTGATTTGTCGGCTGGTGAGATGGAAGTGGAACTGGGCCCCAAGACTGTTCATTTGCTCAACCTGCCGGTCATGTCTGGTGAGACCATTCTGGGGCGCTTGCTCGTTCTGCGTGACGTAACCGAAGAACGATTGATCGAGCGGATGCGAGAAGACCTGATCCATGCGATGGTCCATGACCTGCGCAATCCCTTGACCGCCATCTATGGCGCCATCTCTTTCCTGGGGGAAACGGTGAGCGAGCAGCTTTCGAACACGCAACGCCAGTTGTGGGAGATTGCCCAGGACAACGCTGAGAGTATGCTCAAGATGGTGAAGGACATCCTGGACATCAGCCGTATGGAGAGCCGACAGATGCCCCTGGAATACGCAGTCATCTCGTTGAAAGATATCGTGATGGGGGTGTTGGACTCTCAATTGCCGCTGGCTGTTCTCAAGCACATCCGCATGCAGACC
Organism: uncultured Anaerolineales bacterium; assembly: GCA_964643875.1. Classification (GTDB taxonomy): domain Bacteria; phylum Chloroflexota; class Anaerolineae; order B4-G1; family B4-G1; genus CAZXVB01. Next base: position 5,834 of record CAZXVB010000128.1, read on the forward strand.
GATATTCCGTCAACGCTGCCGATGGTGTGGGGAGATCCGCATTTGATTGAGCGGGTGCTGCAGAATCTGGTGGGGAATGCCATCAAGTTCACACCAGAGGAAGGGAAAATCGTCGTTGCTTGTCGGCTGGAAGAGGAAGATGAAGGAGAGGGTGGCCCAAAAGTCCTCGTGACTGTGCGGGATACCGGTGGTGGCATCCCCGTCGAAATCCGAGATCGTCTCTTCGAGAAGTTTGTCTCCGGGGGGCAGCCAGGGCGAGGCAGTGGTCTGGGGCTGGCATTTTGTAAGATGGTGATCGAATCCCACGGAGAGCGTTTGTGGGTCGCCGATACCTCGTCGCAAGGGACGACGATGGCGTTTACTATGCCGCTTCCGCCGTCTTCGTGACGTCGCTACTCATCGGGCGACTGCAATGGCACCCCCTGTGTGCTCGTCTGCCGGTTGAGACGACCGCGAGGGTAGCTCCTACATTTCCTCTACCTTTGTCTCGCTGCGTAGCACCGTTTTAAGGGCCACAATGGCTACTTCCAGCATACTATCATCCGGTTCGCGGGTGGTCATGCGCTGCAGCGCCAGGTTGGGCGCGACCAGCATCTGCATCCATGGACGGTCGCTCAGACGGGCGGAGAGACGGATGGATTCGTAAGCCAGACCGGCGATGACGGGCAACAACACAATCCGGCTGAGGGCCTTCAACCACAGAGAAGGCCACTCGAACGGGGCAAAAATGAGGATGCTCAACACGACCAGTGTGAGCAAGAAGGCCGTCCCACAACGGGTATGGGCCGTGGAAAATGGACGCACGCCGTCCACGGTCAACTCGGCCCCAGATTCATACGCATTGATCGTCTTGTGCTCTGCTCCGTGATAGGCGAACACTCGTTGGATATCCGGCAGAAGCCCGACCCCCCGGATGTATCCCACGATCAGTAACAAGCGCACGATGCCTTCGATCAGACTGCGGAGCCACTGGGCGGGGATGTACTCGCCAAACAGGCCCACTATGAGCGAGGGGAGCACCATAAACAACGCGACTCCTAGACCGACCCCGATGAGGGAGACGCCCCAACCAGCCGCCCTGGAGAAGGAAACTTCTTCCCCGGCCGCGATGTCGGCCGATAGCATCAGGGCCTTCGTCCCCAGGCCCAGGGCATCCCACAACATTACCAGCCCCCGCACAAAAGGGATGCGGCTGATCGGGCCGTTGTAGATCGCTTCATTCAGCGGTTCCGTCTCGACAACGATCTCCCCATCGGGACGCCGCACTGCCATCGCCATTGTGTGCGCACCACGCATCATCACCCCTTCGATGATGGCCTGTCCACCGTAGTTGAACGTTTGTTTCACAGTCACCAACCTTCCAGATATTGGTCCCAGGTTTCGTCGCCAGCATACCGACCGAAGAGATAGCGCGCTGTGGGACGCGGTTCGCAAGGCGTTCGCAACAGCGCCATGCCAGACTCCGCCAGGGTGCGTCCGCCCTTGCGCCGGTTGCATTGCGGACAGGCGGCCACCAGATTCTCCCAGGAGTGCTCTCCACCACGATGGCGAGGGACGACATGGTCAATCGTCAGATTGTCGCTCTGACGACCGCAATACTGGCAGCGATACCCATCCCGCCGCAGGATTTCTCGCTTGCAGAGCCGCACATGTGGGCGGGGGCGTTGTACCACGTAGCGCAACCGGATCACCGAGGGCCGCTCGAAGGTGTGGGAAACCGTGTGGATCATACCTCGACCGTTTTCCACGACGGAAACTTTCCCCGCGATGATCAGCCCCATGGCTCGCCTGGTGCTACAAACGTGGATGGGTTCGTAGTTGCCGTTGAGTACCAAAACCGGTTCGTCCATCGGACATCGGATCATCATTTCAATAGGGTGCGTTTCATTTCAGTTGGAAAGTGGGCAACCCTCCCGCAGGTTGCCATT
>CAZXVB010000129.1:0-7732 GCA_964643875.1 uncultured Anaerolineales bacterium
CTATAAATGTCGAGGAGTTGGATGATGAACTGGTTGCGGGATCTCTCCTTGGTCATCTTAGTAATGGAGATATTCGTTGCGGCCTTGTTGCCATTGATCGTTTGCGGTGGTTTGGTATACGGCTTGTGGTGGCTCTTCCGACACGAGAATTTACCGACCTGGATACGGATCGTGCAGGCCTATCTGGCGTTGGGACTGGCCTATGTCCAACTGGTGATGCAGACTATCGCACGGCCTGTGTTCGCTGTGCATACAGCTATCGCCCGGGCCCAAGGCATGATGGGAGCGGTGACTTATCGCATCAGCCTGGACACATACGAGGATACATCGGGTGAGAGCCTACCTGAAAAGTAATGGCATCTCTATGCCGTCAGCTGCGCATAGGGATGCACGGCTACGGGAGCAATTTTTCGGGCAAGCTCTAAGTAGGGAAAGGATGAGTGAAAAACGGAGGTAAAAGATGAATTTGCGGGCAAAAGTTCTGATCGTTGGTGGTGTACTGGGTGCATTGGTAGGGGTCGGGGTGGCCTATCTGTACCTCCAATCCACACCTGTGGAGGTGGACGAAGCGGGACGTGAGCGTTTGCCTGCTCCTCAGCCGGGCAAAGCCATCACCGCGGGGCTGGGCGTGTTGACGGCTGTCAAACAGATCGTGGCGATGAGTCGCCCCTCGTAACCGACACTGCTCGTATCTGCCTTTCTTCACCTACCACGGCCCACAGCCGGTTTTGTACTGCCGGGGAGTTCAGTGTACATAGTCCAACCGACATTGCAGGTGTAGAATGTGTATGTGTAGAATGCAGGTGTAGAAACACATCGCGCAACAGGAGGTAATTGCAATGACATCGAAATTGAAGTTCCCATCCGATGAATGGATCAAAGAATTGAGCGCCCAACTCAACGCCAGTGAGGCGTATGCCCAATCGGCCAAAGATTGGGAGGGCGATTTCGTCTTCATCGTTGAGCCAGACTCAGCATATGACGATACAGCTTATCTGTACTTGGGGCTTTACCATGGCAAAAGCCCTGATGCAGCTCTTCTCCCCAGCCTAGACGACCGCGAAGCCGAATTTATGCTGAGCGCCCCTTTTAGCGTCTGGCGACAGGTAATCGAGGGGAAGCTCGATGCTATTCAGGGAATGATGACTCGTAAGTTGAAGGTGCGGGGAAATATGATGAAGATTATGCGGTATCCCAAGGCCGCCAAGGAGATTGTCTCCTGTTGTGCGCTGATCCCCACCGATTTCGGAGACTGACCCAATGTGGTATTTCGTATCGCCGCAGATCGTATTTGGTCCGGATTCCCTGGAAGCACTCGATGAACTGAATGGCTCACAGGCGTTGATTGTCACCGACGCCAACCTGGTTCAATTAGGAATCGTGGAGCAGGTTCAAGCGCATCTTCAGAAGGCTGGCCTCTCAGTCTCGCTCTTCGATCAGGTTGAGCCGGACCCCAGTGTGCAGACTGTCCAGCGAGGTGCCCAGGTCGCTCTGGAGCACCAGCCGGATTGGATCGTGGGTCTCGGGGGTGGTTCCTCGATGGATGCCGCTAAGGCGATTTGGGTGCTTTATGAGCGTCCCGATCTCCACCCGGCGGAGATCAATCCCTTTATGCCCCTGGGCCTGCGGCAGAAGGCTCGCCTGATCACCATCCCCACAACTAGCGGGACAGGGGCCGAGGTCACCTGGGCGATCGTGTTGACCGATACAGAGGAACAGCGCAAAATGGGGGTAGGTAGCCGGGAGAACTGCGCCGACCTGGCCATCGTGGACCCGGCCCTGACGGTGAATATGCCCCCGCAGTTGACCGCCGATACCGGTCTCGACGCCCTGACCCACGCCGTAGAGGGATTCACGTGTAGCTGGCACACCGACTTTACAGATGGATTGTGCATCCAGGCCACGCGGATGATCTTCCAATACTTGCCCCGGGCGGTGGAGAATGGTTCCGATATGGAAGCTCGCGAGCGGATGCACAATGCCGCCACGTGCGCCGGTTTGGGATTCGGCAATGCGATGGCTTCGCTGGCACACGCGATGGGGCACACGTTGGGGGCTTTGTTCCATCTGCCGCATGGACGGGCAGTCTCTATCTTTCTGCCCTACACGATTGAGTTCTTCTCCCACGAGGGAGAAGGGGAACCTGCCCGGTTTGCTGCCCTGGCAGATGCCGTGGGGGTTAACAGTGGGTGGGGATTGACGTTGGCCCAATATATTCGGGATTTATGTCAGCGGATCGGCAACCCGATCAGCGTGGCCCAGGCGGGTATCGAGCAAGGCGATTATCTTGCTTCGCTGGACAAATTGATCGAGGATGCATTCAACGACACGCAGATTCTCACGGCGGTCCGCACCCCGACGTATGACCAGTTACGGCAATTGTTTTTGTACGCATATGAGGGGCGGCCGGTAGACTTCTGACCTCGCCGGTGGGACAGAAGCGCTCTTTTTGGCCCGCCGGGGCCGGTCTCCCGACCGCGACCAACTCATTTTGAAACACACCCGAATGATTTGAACGAGGTAGTAGAGTAGAGCACATAGGATAGATAGGAGGGAACTATGGTTATCAAAGGTAAGCTGTATGCTGAGACTCCCCTGTACCGGGGAAATGCCCGCAAGACCCTGTTCACGCGGGACGGAGATGGCACACATCGGTTGGTATCGCTGGCCGGGGAGATAGCCGGTACGGCTGAATCGTTGATGGACGCTTTCATCGGCCAATCCCGAAGGGGAAACAACATCGGGTTGCTCAACGAGCTGTGGCAACGATTGTATGGCTCCAGAATGCCGAACGGGCTGATCAAGACCGTGACATGCCAGTTGCAGGAAGACAGCTACCCGCCGGATCATTTCTTCGACCTGCGAATGGGACTGCGATTGGACGAGGACCGCTGGGCGGTGGAGGCCAACGCCAACTACAAAATGGAGACGATCCTGCGAAATTCAGTTTTCGACTTCACGATGACCGTCAACGATTCCTTGCTGGAGCAGGACGAAAATCAGGCTCGTCTGTACTACGTGTTGCAGGAGATCGCCGCCGGCCGGTTCTGGTTTGGCGCCGGAAAGAGCAAGGGGCTGGGGCGGGTACGCCTGGAAGTGACCGATTGGCCATTCTCGCCGCCGGACGTCATCCCCAACCTGCGCCCTGAGGCCAATCACCTGACATTGGAAGTCGCTTTTGACGCCACCAACCCCATTCTGGTGGGGTGGAATTGGGGCAAGATTGACCCCAACGTCCCCTCGTTCGCGGCGGTTGAAGGCCGTCTGTTAGTTGAGGCGATGCGGGACCTGCCGGACCCCATTCGTGAGCGCCTGGAGATGGGACTGGCCGGCCCGATCCTTGACCCGGAGGATTGGAAACGGAAGTTCGCCGATTATCTCCCCCGGGTGATCGCCATCTGGCTGCAAGAACGTTCTATGGGAGAGAGCGAGGTATGGGTCCTGCCTGAAAAGGGACTGAGGAAATTGAGCAAGGGCAAATGGGCGCTCTCCAAAAGCGTCTTGAGCTTGGTAGAACCACTGGTAGATGAACCTTTCCCCAGCCAAGAGGCTGCTCAGGAAACCATCGAGGACGTGCTGGGGAAAAAGGCCAAAATGGCGGGGCGGATCGTGAAGGCAATGGAGCGCCGTCGGCAGGAACAACAATCACTCGATCAGGAGGCCTGGCAAGCGGTGGCCCAGGGGCTGGGGCTGGACGTTGGCCTGGCGAACCAGGTAGCCGAGCGATTACAGGATGAGGAAGGTCTGACTGAACTGTTCTATGAAGCGTGTCGCCCCATTCTTCCTCGCCTCTTCCAGCAAGTGGATCAACAAATCCAGTTGCTCCGTAGTGATGCCTGGATTGATGCAGAGATCGAAGCCCGTGAGGAGCACCTGAAGATCAAGCAGATGCTTTTGGACAGGAAGATTGACGAGCGCCACTGGGGTCATCCCGACCAGGTACCCGAAGGAGTCACTCCATCTGGATGGGCGCGTTTCGTCGAAGAACATCGTCGCGTTCGTTTTCGACACATCACCCATCCCCGAAACCTGCGCAAGAGTATCATCAACGACCAAAACTTCATTGAATTCCTCAAGACTTACCGAGAGCGCGCCCGTCAGGAGCTGTCACAACCGTACAATGTGGATTTCCGGTCCGGCGGCCCCTTTGGTCGGGAAATATCGCGGCGCTACGGTAAACCATACGACACGGTCTTCACCCGTATGCTTTCCTGGGCGCCCTCGACACAGCAGCAAGGAGGGTGGGAAGTATACGTACCTGGCAGCACCATTAAAGGGGCATTCCGCAAGCGAGCTTCTCAGATACTGAAGACCCTGTGGGGAGAGTCTCCCCGGACGCAGAAGGTACTGGATCGGCTCTTTGGTGCCCAGGGGAAACGGGGATTGGTTTTCTTCTCCGACGCCTACCTGGTGGACCCCTATGACCCAGATCGGGCGTGGTGTTCGATGGATGGCGTCAAAATGGATCCCAGCACCGGCCGACCTGTCGAGATGGCCAAGCGGGATTATCTCTTTGCCTACGGTCAACACCTACAGTTCCGCCTGCGGCTGGACTTGTTGGATATCCAGGAATCCGACCTGGAAGCTTTCTCTTTGCTGATTCATCTGCTCCACGACTTTGCCCGTGGGGACATCCCTCTGGGAGGAGAGAAAACCGCCGGCTTCGGATGGGTACAGGGAGACGTGGAACGATTACTCTGGCTAACTGGCGACCCCGACGGGATCGGACATCGGTTATTTGGAGAGCAAGCGTTGACGCCCCAAGGTCCCTGGCAATGCCTGCAACTGGAAGGGGATCAGGCCAACCAGGCCCTGGGAATCATCCAACCACTGGAACCGGCACTGGAACAGGCAGGGGTTACGCCGCCCCGCACCAGTGTGGGATTCATCTCCCACCGCTCATTTGGCGGGTACTGCGGGATGTTGTCAATCGAGGCAGAAGTATTGACGCCGCTGCACGTGCGGGAGAGCGGCGAACCGTCGTTCCGAGCGCAATCGAACGGCGAGATGATCAACGGGTGGGACTTCTGTGCGATGGCGCCACCGGAAGCGAAGTACCGCTCCGCGGAAAAGCTATACGTGCTGCCTAGCCGGAGCATCAAGGGAATGCTGCGACACATCTATACCATTGCCAGCGATTCCCGTGAACCATCTACGGACCTGGCCCATCTGAATCCAGCCGATAGCTTGTTCGGCTGGGTAGGGATTGGTCCTAATCAAGCCCTTATGGGACGATTGGTCTTCAACTACGGCAAATTTGAGCAACCTACGTTGTCCTGGTTCAAGGTTCCATATCCATACGGAGAATGGCGATACATAAACGGCCGGTGGGAACAACGGCCCGACGGCGGATCGGAAAAACTGTTGGTAGGGAAACAATGGCGATTGTTCCGCCATGTCCCCCTTCCCCCCATCGTCACCCAGATGGACGATTTTCAACCAGATGTGGTTCAGGCCCGCTATTTTCGGGCGGTCATGCCTGGCTCTCGGGCCCACTTCACCATCCGGTTTTGGAACCTGACGGAAGAGGAACTGCAACGATTGGTATGGTGTGTGGTGTTGGAGCCCAACCTGGCTCACAAGCTGGGGAGCAATCGCTATTTGGGGTTTGGCAGCCTGCGACTCACGATCCGACCGGAAAGCTACCTGATAGATTGGACTAAGCGATATGCCGGGGGAGACGAACAGCAATGGCAATTGCCGTTTGTCGTGGATCACTGGCTCAACCCAAAGGTGGTGTTCCATTATCGTGCATTACGGCAGGGGTTGAATGCTGAGCAGCTTTGATTGGCTGCGGCGCTGTCGAACTGGCGCTGAATTACTGGCGACTCTTCGGCTTCTCGAGACGACTCCCGATCTCTTCCCCCCATCGGATGCAGGGACGGAAGAGATCGGGCCGCCGTTTTCGGCCCTGGATAGCCCGTGCAAGCGCTGTTGGATCTACCCGCGCCAGGATTCTCCGCGCCGGTTGTTGTGCTCGACTTGCCTGGAGATCATCTCATCCGCCGCTCAACAATACCACTTTGCCCGTTCCGCCATCGTCATCTGGGGAGGCGTAGATGAATTGCCCCGCCGGCTGGTGAACCGTACCGGCTTCTACGCCAATACTCTGGGGCTGCACATCGTGGATGATCACCACTTCTTGATGATGGTGCCCCGGTGGGACCTGAAACCATGGCTGCAAGAACTAGCCCTTTACCACGGAATGAGTTTGCGGGGGCTGATCCAGGTGTTGCCCGTCTCCGGGGGGAAACAACTGACATCTATGGGGGAGGTGCTCTGCCGGGCGGCCCATCACGAAGGCCGCTTTACTCTAGATCGGTTGTGGATCCGTTTCTTTTCTGCCCCGCACCAACTATTAGCTCCTCATACACGGGATCAGATGGGCATGTTAACCTTCGAGATCACCGATTTTTTGAGTCTGTTGGAAATGGCCAGCGTGTTTCGCACCCTATTGTTCCCCAACGAGCAAGATACCTTGCGCCAGTTACTCGAACTGGAAGATCATCAGGAGCAACAGTTCTATTGGGGGCGGTTCACTGGCCAATTGGACCCCAAAGCGAAAGATATGCTCAATGCATGGGGGGTCCGGCAGTGGCCCAAAGAGCGGATAAAACTTCTCTACGAATTGGCGGACTATGTGGCCTTTTATACGACCGATTAGACTGATCCGCTATCTGTTCATATGGCGTGTCAACCAATCCCTGGTGCGGCTTCCTTCATATTTGCCGACCGAACTCTCATTGGTGCTGGGGACGGCGATCACCCGCCGGCTTCCCACCCGACAGGCCGCCCCGTGGATCAAAGCTATGGCTCCCTGGGAAGAATTGGGCGGCCTATCCATCATCAATCGCCCTGAAAGGAAAAAACCATCTTTTCCCCCCGACGCAGCCTGGCCCGTGAAAACGACGGTCTTCGCCTATCCCGGTAAGCTGACGTATGGGCGAGGAGAACCCATCCTATGGGAACTCAAATTACTGGGAGATAACGCCGACCACGATCTCTTCCTGGAGGTGATCCTGCCGGCCATTGAGGATATTGCAACGACCAAGTTGCCGGCTACCCGACGTCACAACCTACTGTGGGGTGGGTTCGACATACAGGCCATCTACGTCGCGCGTGGTCGACGCTGGGAGCCGTTAGTCCAGGACGGTCACCTGGACCTGCGCTGCCGCGTTACACCTACTCAGTGGGCGGAAGGATGGGACACTGACTTCATCGCCCAATCTGTGTCGGAATCGGATCTGAACTTCAACCGTCTGCGCTGGTTGACGCCCGTCATCCTGGAGGATTCCGCATCGCCCCCCAGCCGGCGACGGAGAGGGAGACGGAGGCGAAAAAATCCGCCTCCGCCGGAGTTATCGAACATACTGAAGGCTCTCCTGGAGCGTATGATCACATTGCTGCCGGGCAAACACAATACCCCCGATACCCTGTGGGAAGCGGTAGGCCCTGAGGAGCGAGCTACCTTCGAATCCGCCTTAGATCAGGCTGGCGGAGTCTCGCTCCTTAAGGCGGCGATGAAATCGGCCCCCAAACGCTGGCCAACCGGGCAAATAGGAACCGAGTTCTTTTTCCCCAGCATCCCGACTTCGTTGCTACCTTACTTGGATCTGGCGTCGGTGCTGCACATCGGGAAACAAACCCACTTCGGATGTGGGACGTTTGTCTTGCTTCCGGCAAAACGATGAAACGATGACGAAAATTCATTACCCAACACGCTTTTTCTGGG
>CAZXVB010000130.1:0-7702 GCA_964643875.1 uncultured Anaerolineales bacterium
AAATGGCAACCTGCGGGAGGGTTGCCCACTTTCCAACTGAAATGAAACGCACCCAGGCGATTTCAATCGCTACGCCTGGCAACTGAGTGGTAACCAAATGGTACGCCTTTTTCACTCACCGCTAGTCGAACAATTACAACGAGACATCAAAACAGAGGGATCTGTGCAACCTCTTGCTCGACGATGGGGTCCAGACCGATGATCGTCTTAAAGGCGTGGCGATCCAGATCGTCTCGCTCCAGCAAACGGCGCAGGTGACGAAACTTGACGAACTGCCAGTGGCCCTGCTCCACTGCTTTCGCCAGGCGGGGGTCTCGTTGGAGTTTGACGCTCACCAATGCCGCCCGTCCCCCTGGAATAACCAGACAGCGGGTCACGTCTCTGCCGGCGAACAGATTTTCCGGGCAGGAGGTGGATTCCGGCTCTGATTGAGGCGACGTCCCTGGTGCCGACCTTGGTTTGGACATTGACCTCGAAAAGAGCAGATGCCGTCCTAGCGCGACCGAGGTCGAAACGTCGAAGACGTATACTTCTGTTCCATCGTTTGGGTCCAGCCAACACACGTCCCATTTTCCATGCATATCTACATCGAATCCCAATCTAGCTCCCAACTCGGCCAAGTGGGCGATCATTTGTCTTCGCTCGGCGCTGCGCTTCAGTGGATTGTCTTCCGGGCGTAGGTGGATCTCTTCTCCATCTCCCATTGGTTGGGCATAGGATTGGATACACGCCTGAACCAGGGACAACTCCGGGGTGAGCGGTCCGGGAAAATGGGTGTACACGGCGATCACCAGTTCCTGTGGCTTCCACTGTTGTTGCTGAACAAGCAAGTCTCCCACGGCCTGAGTGACACGGTCGGCCAGGGGAGGGGTGAGAATGGCTGAGGGCTTCTCTGCTGACCACCAGAACACACTCTGGCCGTCTTTGTCCTGTTCCGCCTCCATTGCGACGATGGCGGCTTGCTCGCGGGCGGTCTGGATGGCCGCTATAGCCTCAGAGACAGGCTGAACGGTTTCCCCGCGACGGTTCAGATGTTCACAAATAGCGGCGTGTACGATCGGCCAGGCTGTCGGTTCTCCACGCGCTTCCAGGGTGGCGTGAATCGCCTCCACGGCGTGGGCGACGCACGCTTCCGTCTCTATCACCGTCGTGGAGCGGAGAGTCACTCCTGGGGCGCGTTGCCAGATCAACCGGTAGCCGATTTCGGGGCTGTATCCCCAACTGACGAGTCGCAACCCGGCCTCACCGGCAGCCAGGCAAACCGAGGTCAACAGCGGATGATCCCGGTCGCGGTCGGAGAAGAGTGTGATCAGGTAACCTTCTGGTGTAAGGAGGCGGGGGACTGTCTTCAGCGCATTCGCCAGTACCCGACAGTGCCAATCCCAATCGAAGCGGCGCCGGCTCAAAAAAGGGCGCATCGGTCGAGCAGTAGCGGGGCCCCACAGCCACCCGGACCACAGCGCCGAAAGCGCCCAGAAGACCCCGTCGGGGCGAGGCGGATCGGCGAACATCAAGGGGACATTGGATGGGGGTATCGTCCGGTGAATGTCGCGGGCGGCCTGGGGAAGCAGCGCATAGGCCGGATCTGGCTCTCGAAGCAGAGTGGCGAAATTCACAGCATGCAGGCAAGGCGCCGGAGACGGGTTATCCAGCAAACGGGTTAACTCCCCTTCCAGACAGAACCAGACGTTCCGCTCAATGTACTGCGTGGGCAGGCGCAGGGTGCGGGGGCGGGAATGGGAACGTCCGTCCGCTGGTTCGTATGTTTCCAGGCTACTGCCGAGGTCGAAACAGGTCAACAGCAGCCCGTTCAGCGCCCACATCGTTTCTTCTGTGACGTCCAAGTGTTCTACTTTCCGGCATAGGTCCATCAATGCGGTCAGATTACGCGGGGAGTAGAGCGCAATTAACTGCGCCGCCTGCTCGCGGGTGGCCGGGTCGGCGTCGTCTGGGGGAGCCACGCGATCCAGGGCATAGTAATAGGCCAGGCCGCGGGGCGGAATCCGATGAGCGAGGCTCATGTCTGCCTCATCAGTAGGGCCGGTTTGCACTGTCGCGCACCGGGGACAGCGGACGGCCTTGCGGAAAGGATAATCCCCATCTCGGTCCCAGGCAAACCACTCGGCGACGCCGAGTGTGTGACAGGTAGGACAGGCAGAACGGTAGAGATCGCAGATGTAACGCTGAAGGGTAGTTTTGCCTTTGGGGGTATCGGCCAGGCGGGTGAAAGCGGCGCTCAACGCATCCCGATGGATGGGGGTCAATTCGGCGCGAGCAATCGCCAACAGCACAGGATTGATCCCTACCAACAGCGCCCGTCGCCCGACAGAGACTGTCTCCTGGGCAACCGTCCTTCCCTGGCAGAACAGGTCCACTACCAAGTCCCCGGGTCGAGTGTAGCGTGTAACGTATGCCATGACTGCTCCCTGGGAGAAGGTAGAACGGTATCGGCTTAGAGGGCCGGTCGGGATTCCCGGGTATCCAGGGATGAATCCCGGAACTTCGCGTGCATATACTTCCATCGTCGGTAGTATATCATCAATGCGTGGGGAGGCAAAATTGACAACCGTGGCGGCTCCCACGCAAAACGTTTCGCAAGTCCCTCGCTTCTTTTTCTCTTGTTTTCTGCTCCGAAAGTAAACCGGGGCAAGCGCCGGAATCCCTATTCCGGCGCTGCCCGCGAACCCCCAGCGGTCGCGTCGAACATTTTTGCTCGCTGTTTCGCCTGTGCTATAATATCCCCCATGTGGTTACTATTCAGGCCGACGGTTGAAACCGCGCCTGAGGAGCTAAAGCTGGCTGTCCACCTGCGTGGACAGGTGCGCCCACGCAGGTGGACGCTTGGCTGTCAGCCCTCCAGAGGCGATTTCCAGAGGCGATTTCAATCGCTAACAGAAGTAGCCTGAGTAGTATCCCATGTGAATATAATCCGTATCTTATACTGGGGCCGGACTTGCGCCGGCTCCAACCACAACGTTTGGAGGACCGAAATGGACGGTAGCAAACACCACAAACGAGCGTCGCTCCTGATGTGGGCTACGTTGGGATTGGCGGCTATTGCTTTGGCTTCCGGCCTGTTGGGGGGCTGTGGAAATGGGTCGGCAGAACCCACGCCGACACCGACCCGCACACCGATAATAGCTACCTCGACCCCCACAGAGGAGCCATCCCCTACACCAACCTCCCTTCCCACGGAAACCCCTACTCCACGTTTCACTCCTACCCCTACTCCGTGGCCGGAGAATGTCAACCCGCTGACTGGCGAGGTGATGGATGACCCTTCAGTGTTAGATCGCGTGCCGGTGATCCTCAAGATATCGAACTGGCCCGGACAATACGTTCGTCCCCAGGCCGGCATCAACAGCGCCGATCTGATCTTCGAACATTACAACGAGGGGTGGTTCGCTACCCGCTGGAGCGCGGTCTACCTGGGGCGGGATCCGGAGCGAGTAGGCCCGGTGCGCAGTGGCCGGTTGATTGATCTGGAGTTGCCCGCGATCTACAAAGGTGTGCTGGCCTGTTCTGGATTCAGCAACGGTGTGTTGGTCATCATGATGAACTCTGACCTCTACCCCGACCGGATTGCCTCCCCCAGCGTTGGCGTTGGGCAACCGGTTTTCTATCGGGATTACAGCCGCGACGTTCCATTGGAACACACTATGTACTCCAGCCCAGCCCTGGTACGGGAGTGGGCCGCCGAGCACGGCGTGAGCGGTCGGCAGGATGGGTTGGAGGGTATGATCTTCTCCAAGCAGCCGGTTGGAGAGAGCGAACCGGCTACCATCATTCAAATCCCCTGGAACCAGTTGGACGCTGAGTGGCGATATGACGAAGCCAGTGGTCGCTATCTACGATGGACCGACGGCGCACCCCACACCGACGCCCTCGACGGCCAGCAACTAAGCGCGGCCAACGTCGTGGTGCTCTATGTCCCCCAGTGGAACACCGACATCATTGAAGACCCCCACAGCGGTGCCCTCTCGATCCAATTCGCGCTGTGGAACTCCAACCAGGCCCGCATCTTCCGAGATGGTGTGCAGATCGAGGCGTTCTGGCAACGGTGGGGGCGGGAGGATATGCTGACGTTGACCGACAAGGAGGGGCAACCCATTCCCCTCAAAGTCGGCAATACGTTCTTCGAGGTCCTGCCGGCGCCGGGAGACCCTTACTACATCGAGATCGTGGTTTCCCAGGGCACAGACACACCATAATCCCTGATCAATAAAGATCAGTAACCCTCCCGCAGGTTCAGCAAACCTGCGGGAGGGTCAAAACGTCGGGTGCAGCTCCGATGTCACGCCCGCTGTGAAAGCAGCGTCTTCAGCGCCTCCGGTGTCTCCGCTGTGACCGCCTCGTAGGCCACACCAGGATAATAGGTCTGGAAGAATACCTCCAAATCCCCTCCCCAGGCCGAGGGATTGACCGCAATGACTCGCCGAACGTCCAGGTCGCCGATACCGGCGTCATCCGCACTGCCCCCGATGGTGAAGCGGTAACTGTTCCAAGTAGCCACGGCGACCGCGTGCGCCCAGCGTGCATCGGCATCGGGGGGTAACAACACATACGTGCGCTCATACGGTGCCCTGGGACGTCCTCGCTCCCGATCCGGTTGAGGGGGCAACACCAGGTCGGAAATGTCCACATCGGATAGCGCAGCTCGAAGAGTGTCAGGGGTGTCGGCCTCCACTGGATGGTAGGCTACACCGGGGTAGTGTGCTACAAAGAACGCCTGTAGGTCGTCTCCCCATGCCGGGGGATTGACAGCGATGACATAGCGGGCGTCGAGATCGCCGATGCCGGCATCGTCCGCGCTGCCCCCTACGGTGAAGCGGTGGGCGTCCCAGGTGGCGTCTATCACCGCACGCGCCCAGGCCGCATCCGCTTGTGGGGGAAGAAGGACATACACCCGTTGGTATTGAGTACGAGGCAGTCCTCGCACGGGCGGGGCCGGGGGAGGATCGAGATAGGGGCGTGCATTGAGGTGATTTCCGTTCGCCGGGAAGGTTAGTCCTTCGATTTTCATAGAAAGATGCAGGTGCGGGCCGGTCGTCGCCCCGGTCATACCGGCTGCGCCGATGACCTGGCCGGCGGTCACGTTCTGTCCCTGCTCCACGATGATGTAGCTCATATGTGCGTAGAGAAGCGTCACCCGGCCTACGCCCGGCACCATGCTCTCGATGTAGACGTGATGGCCGTACCCCGTTTCCCGCATCTCCTTACGAGTGACGGTGCCGGAGAGGCAGGCCCGAATTGGTGAGCTGGATGGATCGTGGTAATTCACGTGCAGGTCTACGCCGTTGTGCCCCCCTCGCAGAGAGCGCCGGAAGGAATGTTCGAAGTAGCTCTGCTGGTTCTCGCCGTAGTATTGTGTGTAGAAGCGGAATTCGGTAGGCCAGGTCAGCCGCAGGGCACGCGGGTCGGGCATCCGCGACCGGGAGCCGACCCGTCCCACAACCGACCGGGGCTGTCCATCGGCATCCAGCCAGGACTGTGGAGCGAACGTCGGATCGGGGGAGCGCAGCAGAAAGGCGTAGGCCGCTTGCAGGCGGGGCCAATGGACGGGATTGGCGGGCCAATTCTGTTCGCATTGGTCGTATTGGGTGCAGGCGAAGTAGAACTCGGCGTATTGATCTCCCTTGACCGCGCTATTGGTATTTGGGTTGAGGTTAGCGAACTCGGAGATGATCAATGGTTTGGCAGGGAAGGTCTCCAGGTAGCGGCGGAGAAATCGCATACCCCCGTCCACCGCCCGCAATTCGTCAGCCGTCGTCCAATAAACGTGACAACAGATAAAATCCGCCGCCCTGATCGCACCGCTGACCGCTGCCAAAAAATCGTTTTCCGATACGGCGGGGGTAGAGGTCGGCCAGCGGGGTGGGGGGGGAGTGAGGGCGGGGAACCCCACGCGCACCGCCGTGCCAAACTGGGTGCGGAGAAGCTCGGTCACCTCCTCAAACCAATCGCCAAACGCTGTGGGACTACCCCACGAGAGGCCGTATCCCCGGCTGGCCAGGTTCGGCTCGCCGTGGATCTCGAAATCCTGCACGCCGACTGCAACGAACGCCTCGACGGCCGGCGCAAACTGGGACACAAATTCCTGGGGGGACGTGGGCTGTTGGGCCGGCATTGGACTGAGAAGTTGCACCAGGAATGTATCTACGCCGATGTCCCGGTATCGCGGCACATCCGAAGGCGGATTGACGATTGCCCGCATCTTGACGGCCTCCAATTGAGCTTGTTGGATCGCCGTCAGGTCCATCGTCGTAGCGGGGCCATCCCCAACCAAAACACCTGCTTTCGCGACCATCGCACTCCTTTCCCGCTGTTCAGGCGATTTCCTGCAGATACATCACTCGGCATCCGCTTCGATGAAGCACACGATGCCGGCCACGATGCCCTGGGCGATCCGATCGGGATGTTCGGTCAACATCTCACGATCCAGCGCCATAAAACCGGTCTCAATGATCGCCGCCGGGGTCTGATCGTCAATTTCATAAAAGTTGTGATAACGGGTCATATCATAGGTGATGCTGTTCTCGTGGAAGTACATCCCCGTTTCGGTAGCGTAGCATTGGGCCAGGCAGGTCACCAGACGGTCCTCCTGGGCCGGCACCATACTGTCCTCTACGCGAGCGACTTTGAACCCGCTGGCAGGGGGAGTCGCATAGGGGAATTCCTCACACGAATCGGCGTGGATAGAGACCAACGCATCCGCCCGGTACCCCGTCAAGCGAGGATCGTACTCGGCTAACAAGTCGGCTCGATACCCCAATGACTGGAGGAGCGTAACGACCCGTGTGGCGACATCCAGATTGATGTCCACCTCTCGCAGACCATCGGGGCAGACCGCGCCGGTGTCGTTGCTCCCCCAGTGACCGGCGACTATGCCTATCCGGGGAGAGGTGTCGGCATGCGCCGGAGGCGGCTCGGCAGTTCCCCGATCGGATGAAACGAATGAAGCGGATGGAGCCGACGATAGGGAAGAAGTCCCACCGTTCTGGTGCGGCGGGCTGTATGCATCGGGTGGGCCATCGCTATTGATTGCGGCCGAGGTCTCCGTAGCCGTGAGAGCTGCCGACGGCGTTTCTTCCCACTTCCCCGTCTCCGTCGCGGGTGAGCGCACCCCCTGGTAAATCGCCACCATCGCTACGAGGCAGGAGATGATGGCTAC
Organism: uncultured Anaerolineales bacterium; assembly: GCA_964643875.1. GTDB lineage: Bacteria > Chloroflexota > Anaerolineae > B4-G1 > B4-G1 > CAZXVB01. Next base: position 7,172 of record CAZXVB010000130.1, read on the forward strand.
CAATCGTAGAGCCAGCGGCACAATGTCTGCCGGTTCACCGAACGAAGTGCCGTAATTGGTATAACGCCCCACAGTTGTTTCCTTCTCGAGTTACGCAGCCGATGGATAATATGAACCTGCGGGAGGCTGGCTTACCCCACGAATCCACATTGACCCGGAAAACTGAGCCGTAGGACAGGCTTTCTAGCCTGTCCTGACAGCCTATAAAAGCTGCCTCACCACCAAAATTCTCACGTACTGATTATGGACGATTTCGAGGATGCTGTCAAATCGTGGCGGCTTTGCATCCCATAGCTACCTGTCGGTGTCCGGTTCAGAAAAAAATCCGTGTTCCATCCGGGCTACGTCTGGGTAGATACATCCTTGCCAATTTATTGCCAGACATTTATAATCAGTACTCGGGAAAACTGGCTCTACACGGATTCGAGGGGTAGGGACGAGCCTCCCGCAGGTTGAGTTTGCCGCAGTTTCTGCGGTGGCCAAGCCTGTATGAACCTGCGGGAGGCTGGCTTACCCCACGAATCCACGTTG
>CAZXVB010000131.1:0-7586 GCA_964643875.1 uncultured Anaerolineales bacterium
TCCCAGCCGGTCTGTGACCGGCGTGGCCGCCGAATCGCGGATGCGGCTCGAGCGGCGGAGGGCCATTGCGGCCCCCGGCTGCGGTCAGAGACCTTGCCGAACCGAAAGGTTTCCCCCGTCGGGCAGAGTTCCCCCCATCCGTTGGGTGAGGTCTCCGACCGCAGCCCGGTCGTTTCTCAGGAATTCCGTTTTGGAGTTTCTACGAGGTATGCTATAATCTCAAAAGGATATTCCCATCAGCAGGGGGTACGGTCGGGCGACCGTCTTGTGTGGGCGGGGCTTGTGCCCGGCCGGTGGCTATTTTTGAGGTCAGAAACATCCGGAGAGATTTGCAAGGGGAGCTATGAAAGGAGAACAGGTGGCGGACTTCCTCCGCTACTTGACGATAGAAAGAGGCTACTCGGAACACACGATCGAGGCCTATCAGAACGACCTGAAACAATTCTCAGAGTATGTTGCCGATCACCAGATCGCTTCCTGGCAAGAGGTCTCTCATTCTCTGCTGGCGGATTATGTGCTCTATTTGCAGGATCGAGAGTATGCCCCATCTACCGTGAACCGCAAGATGGCTTCGGTGCGCTCGTTCTTTCGCTTTCTAATGAAAGAGGGGGTGTTGAAAGAGGACCCGGCAGCCGTTGTTGAACTCCCCTCGGTCAACCGGCGGCTGCCACGCCCCTTGACGACGGAGGAGATGGTGCGTTTACTGATGCAACCCACGATGTTGCGTAGCCCAATCGGATTGCGGGATCGGGCATTGATCGAATTGATTTACGCCACCGGTATGCGCGCCAGTGAGGTCATCAGCCTGGATGTGGAGTCGGTTGACCTGGAAGCCAAGACGGTGCGCTGTGTGGGGAAGGGGAACAAAGAACGTATTCTGCCGCTGTATGACCAGGCCGTTGAATCACTACGGGATTATTTACAGGAAGGGCGTAAATGGTTGCTGAATGAGGATCGGCCGGTGAACGCGTTGTTCGTCAATCATCTGGGGCGGCCATTGACTCGGCAGGGGTTGTGGTTGTTGATCAAGGAATACGGCAAGGCCGCTGGAATCCAACAACGGGTCTCGCCACACATATTGCGACACTCGTTTGCGACCCATCTGCTCGATGGCGGGGCCGGGTTGCGGGAAGTACAGGAATTGCTGGGGCACGCCAGTATCGCCAGTACACAGATCTATACCCAGGTTTCCACCCGTCGCCAGCGTGAAGTCTATGATCAATCCCATCCTCGAGCATCGTAAGTAGAGGCAGGGTTTGCTTTTGTCCAAAGCGAAAGGGGATAGATTATGTCGGAGTTTTTCTTTGGTATGCAACATTTCGAGGCCGCGGCTGCGGCCATTCGCGCTCGAACGGAAACGACACCCAGAGTGGGGTTGATCCTGGGATCGGGACTCAATGCGTTGGCGGCCGCGGTGGAGGATAGCGTCATCATTCCCTATCGGCAGATCCCTCACTTTCCCGTCTCGACCGTGGAGGGACACGCTGGCCAGTTGCTCCTTGGTCGCTTGGAAGGGCAACCCGTCGTCGTGATGCAAGGACGCGCGCACTACTATGAAGGGTACACGATGGCGGAGATCACCTTCCCGGTCAGGGTAATGCAGGTGCTGGGCATCGAGGTGCTGATCGTGACCAACGCAGCCGGGGGGCTTGATCCGGAGTTCCGACCGGGAGATGTGATGCTGATCCGAGATCATATCAACTTGATTGGCATGGCCGGATTGAATCCTCTCCGGGGGCCAAATCTGGATACCTTCGGGCCACGCTTCCCCGATATGTCCGAGCCGTACGACCGGCATTTGCAACAACTGGCCCGTCAGGCGGCCGGTGGCCTGGACTGGACACTGCGCGAAGGTGTCTATATTTGCCTGGCCGGGCCAAGTTTTGAAACGCCGGCTGATCTGCGTTTCTTGCGTCTGATCGGCGCTGACGCCGTCGGTATGTCCACTGTGCCGGAAGTTACGGTAGCACGCCATGGAGGCACGCGGGTGTTGGGACTTTCTGGCATCAGTAACGTCGCTTCGCTGGAAGGTGCTCCGCCGGTCGAAACGACCCATGAGGAAGTGTTGGCCGCCGGACGTTTGCTGGCCCCTCGACTGGAGACAATTATTCGTGGCGTGTTGAGGAACTTATGAAAATTCTACTCCAATGGCTGGTGGAGCGGGCGTGGATATTCTACGTTGTGTGTGCCATTGGCATTATCTTCTACGGAATGCGAGCATGGGCAGCGCAGCGGGAACGGGCATTGTCGCTCTTCACTCTGGAACGAGAAATGGCGACCGCCCAGTTGATGCGGGCCTGGATGTTGATGTTCGTATTCGTAGCGATTGGTGGGCTGGTGTTCCTAAGTACGACCTTTATGCTGCCCACGTTGGTTGAAATCGAGGAGCCGACTCCCACTCCCACGTTCTCGCCCGGTCTCCTGACTTCCCCCAACAGCGCGGAAAGCACATCGGCCCCCGGCGCGTTAGTGCCGACGCTGACCCCGACGGTGACCGACACCCCGACTCCCACCGCTCCACCACAACCGACGGTCGCTTCTCCCACTCCTCCCCCCACCGACACACCGCTGGCGATGTCCGGGGAGGTCCATATTCGCTTTGGCGACTTCGGCGAGTTGGTAGGATATGAACTGGCCACGACGGAGGTCGTGGCGGGCCAGCCGCTGGTGTTGACCCTGTATTGGCAAGGAACCGGCAACACATTGGCCAATTACCTGGTGTTTACTCACTTGTTAGCTACAGACGGCCATCTGATCGCTCAGCACGATGGAGTGCCCGCTAATGGAACCCGCCCCACCTCGACCTGGAGCAGCGGGGAACTGATCATAGACCCTCACCCGATGACGTTTCAGGAAACCGGCTACGCGGGCCTGGCACAGATTCGGGTTGGGCTATACGATCCTGCTCAAGGCCGGGTGCTGACCCATACAGGCGAGGACTCCGTCCTGTTACCGATCACGATTACCGTGCTAGCGCCGTAAACCAAAGGGCCGTCTCTAACGAATGAAGCAGACTGATGAGCTATGTGTAACGAACACAAGAGTGAGAACGAGACAGCGTTCACATCCACGTCCCCGTCTTCCTCCTCTCTGATGGAGTTCGGCTCGATGCCCCTCGATCCGATCTATGCCTGGGGAATTGTGTTGGAACCGGTAGAGACGTTGATCATCCAGACACAACACTTCATCGAACAACTGGCGCATGAAAGCTATCGAACGGGGAAAGAGTGGAATGATGACAACATCAAGGAACTAGAACAGCGTTTCTTGAAGTTCTTCGACCAACTGGTCGCCGAGGGGACGTTGGACCGTCTGCCCGATGCCCCGCCAGAATGGGGACGGCGGATCTTAGGGCCTCGCCGTTGGCTCCGGGCGCAGCGCATCCGCATCCAACGGATGGTGGAGCACTGGCACACTTACGGCTACCCGGAAGGGTAGCCACGATGCCGTTGTCGCCAAGCGTACCACACCATACGCATGTAGCGGGCCGAGTCGCGCACCGGATGGAAATAGCTGACTTCCCCCACGCCGTAGATGGTACGGATGTCCACCCAGCCCAGCCGCATACCCCGGCAGACAGCTTGGATGATCACCTCGACTTCCAGATCGAAGCGGGAAGAGGAAGAAGCCCACTCGACAGCCTCCAACAGGTGACGGCTGTACAGACGGTATCCGCTCTGGCTATCGTAGATCGGTGTGTGCAACGCCCAAGACAGCAACCACGACCCGAAAATCCGATTGGTATATCGGCGCGGGAACGGCATGCGGCGAAAATCACGTCGCCCGATGATGAGGTGCGGCTCCAGGGTGGAGCGATGGGCGGCCAGAAACGTAGGAATCTCGGTCGGGTCGTGTTGCCCGTCTGCATCGAGCGTGATCACGGCGGTGTAATCGTGCTCCATTGCCCACGCGAAACCGGTCCGCAACGCTGCGCCTTTGCCCTGGTTCTGGGGATGGCGCAGCACCGTCGCACCGACCGCCTTCGCCACGGCATCCGTCCTGTCGCGCGAGCCATCGTCTACCACCAGCACAGGTAGAAAGCCCTGCGCCCCGGTGATGACCGGCTCGATTCGATGGGCTTCGTTCCATGCCGGGATCAGAACAATGGCTGAAAGATTTTCCTCAAACTCCATACCGTCCATCATCCCTTTCATCAAATTGGAGAGAAACCTATGTCCGTCCCGATTATACCATTTTGGCCCAAAGGGCGATAGTTGTTGCCGTGGGCGTTAAGGAGTATAATCTTATCACTAACACGATTTTCGATCTGTAGAGTTGCGTCAAATGCCCAAAATCTACCTACTATGCTTCTACTAACGATTCTCACTCAAAGGAGGTTATCTATGCCTGTCAAAGTACCGTGGCTCAAGGGAGTTTTCCCTGCTCTCATTACCCCGTTCGTTCGAAAGACAGAGGAGATTGACGAGGAAGCCTATCGTCGTCTGATTCGCTTCTGTCTCCCCCACGTGGATGGACTGGTCACCAGTGGTACCACGGGGGAGTTTCCTTACCTGACTCGCGAAGAACAACGAAGGCTCGTCGAGATCGGTGTCGAGGAGGCCGGTGACAAGCCGGTTGTGGCCGGCTGTGGCGCTTCGTCCACACAAGAGGCGATTGCGCTGGCCCGTGACGCCCGCGAGGCGGGTGCATCGGCTGCCCTGATCGTGACGCCCTATTTCCTCCATCCATCCGACAAGGGGCTTTACCAACATTACTACGACATCGCTACCCAGGTAGACTTGCCGATCATTTTGTACAACATCCCGCAGGTGATGGATGCTTACTTGCCCCGTCCGGTCGTGGAGGACCTGGCCGATCTGCCCAATGTGATTGGCCTCAAAGACTCTTCCGGCAATCTGACGTACACGATGGAGTTGCTGGAGTACGTTGGTGACCGGATTGACATCTTCGTTGGACACGATGAAGTGGTGTTGCCGGCCCTGGCCGGCGGTGTGAGCGGTTTCATTCTGGCCAGCGCTCAGGTCTATCCGGAGGTCTGGCAAGCTGTGATTCGGCTGGTCGCCCAAGGGCAAGTGGCGGAAGCTCGGGTCCAGCAGCGCCAGGTGCAAAAACTGTCCCGCATCTTCTGCCGGTATGGCGGCGGTGTGGCAGTGAAAGCGGCCCTGAATATGATGGGGCTGAATGTCGGCGTGCCCCGCCGCCCTTTGAAGAGCGTCGGGGGCGCATTGATCCACGAGACGCGGGCTGAGATCCGACTTGAACTGGAAAAACTGGGGAAGATCGCTTCCCCGGAGGCCGATTTTGACTACCCAGATGCCCCGTTGGCCGAACGGTTTGCAGACCTGGCGATTACGCCCGAAATGATTGCTACCCATCATCTGCGAATAGGAAGCGGCACGGCCGGCGAGGGCTTAAATAAGGTCCAGATTGACCTGATCGCCGGGGGAAAGGCGACGCCTTTGGGAGAGACGTACGCGCTTCAATTGACCTATCCCCTGCATGGCCGTGAGGCCCTGACCACGATCCTCGAACCGGGTTTAACGGTTCGGCCATCAACACTGATCCTCCCCACCTTGCCTCAGAAGAACCTGCGTCAGGCCAATATGATCTACGGCCCCACGCAATTGGCGGTGGCCCGGGCCATCGTGGATGCCCTGGAGGCAGGACGTATCCCAGCGGAGGCTATTGAGGAGGATGTGATGATCGCACTGGCAACGGTTCATCCACGTGCACTGGATCGCCACGCGCTCTATCATACGGTCCACGCGGCGGCGACTCAGGCCCTGGCCCAGGCGTTCGCCGAAGCGTAGGCCCGGCAGGCTGCGACGTGGAAAATCGAGACAGACTGAGATAGATCGAGACAGAGAAGGAGCAAAAAAATGGGCTACAAAACGGATTGGTTCCAGGGCATCTTCCCGGCGCTGGTCACTCCCTTCGCGCCGGATGATACGGTGGATGAAGTGGCATATCGAGAGTTGATCCGCTTCGTGCTGCCGCACGTCAACGGGGTGGTCCCCTGTGGCACCACCGGTGAGTTTTCGTATATGACGATGGAGGAACGCAAACGGGTGATCGAGATCTGCCTGGATGAGGTTGCTGGTCGCGTGCCCGTCCTGGCCGGCACCGGCTGCAAGTCTACCCGCGAGACGGTCGCGCTGACGACGTGGGCACGCGATGCCGGTGTCAGCGGCGCATTGGTCGTCGCGCCCTACTTCCTCAAGCCCAGTTTCAACGAGGTGTACGATCACTTCCGGGCGGTGGACGCTGTGGGACTCCCCATTGTGCTCTACAACATCCCCCAATGCGCCGGCACCCACTTCAAATGGTGGACTGCTGAGGGGATGGTCCTCGATTTCGAGCATACCATCGGTATCAAGGATTCGTCCGGTGATTTGCCCTTTATGGAGGCGATGTTTGAAAAGGTCAAGGGCCGGGTCTCCATCTTCGTCGGACACGATGAGGTGGTCCAGGCTGCACTGGCTGCCGGTGCCGATGGGGCCATCCTGGCCAGCGCTAACCTGATCCCCGATATCTGGCAACAAGTCTATCAGGCTACCCTGGCCGGAGATTTGGCCACGGCTCAGATGTGGCAACAGCGGGTACAGAAACTGGTGCGGATTGTGGTGCGTTGTAGTTCGACCCAGGCGGTCAAGGAAGGGTTACGGATGATGGGGCTGAACGTGGGCAATTCGCGTCACCCCATTATGCCCGGCGGGGGGTTCAAACGCGAAGACTACGAGGAATTGCGCGGCCAGTTGGAGGCGCTGGGTAAGATCGCGCCGCAGGCGATTACATTCGATGTCAATGGGCGGCGAGTGACGTCCGAGGTGTCTGCCACGCCCCACACGCCGGCGGTCATTTCCGGCTTCACGATGAAGGTGGGAGAAGGGTTCGCCGGCCCACCGTTCCAAGAGATTGCCCACGTGGACCTGTTAATCGGCCTGAAGGATGGCCCGGTTGGACGGGCCATCGAACGCGCATTGGCCGGCTGGGGGGAGGAGCGGGGGTTGCGCGTCATCGGCGATCGTCCCCGCGCGCTGGCAGTGCCGACGGTGACCATCCGGACTGCCAAACAGCGTCGCCTGTTCTACGACCACGCTGTGGAGGGCGTCAAGCTGGCGATTCAGAAGAACATAGAAACTGGGTTCTTGCCGGAGGAGATCCTCGATGAGATCACCATCATTGTCAACATCTTTGTCCATCCGGCGGCCTCCATTGCCAAGCGGGTCGAATTCAACAATTACAAGGCCACGGTACAGGCTATCCGCAAGGCCCTGGAGGGACGTCCGACGGTGGAGGAACTGATCCACGAAAAAGTGGCCGCCCGTCACCCGTTCCGCTACGCGCCTTAACGGGCCTTTCACTACCCGACATGATCGGTAACCCTCCCGCAGGTTTGAAATCACGTCAGTTGCACGTGCATAGCCCCACATCAGGGCACAAAATGCCTCCAAACCGCTTCTGAACCTGCGGGAGGGTCAAAAATGTCGAGATCGGTAACCCTCCCGCAGGCTTGATGCACGTGTATAGCCCCACATCAGGGCACAAAATGCCTCCAAACCGCTTCTGGACCTGCGGGAGGGTCAAAATGTCGGGCAGTGAGAACGGGTCTTGCCGAGCGTCGG
>CAZXVB010000132.1:0-2775 GCA_964643875.1 uncultured Anaerolineales bacterium
CTCGTCCCTACCCCTCGAATCCGTGTAGAGCCAGTTTTCCCAAGTACTGATTATGGCAGGTATAACGGATGGACGAACAATCCTGCCACTCGGAGCGTGAGAGCTGCGCCCAGGAGAAGCACCAACCCCCCACTGAAGAGCACATCTCGGCGTGAAAAGTGAAGGTCGTGCCAACACGTGCGCGAGACTCCGGCGGCTCCCATCGCCCTGGATTCCAACGTCAGCGCCAGCCGTTCAGCGGTGTGCAACGCCGTGATGATCATCGCTGTTAAGATGGGAATGCGTGCTCTCAACCGTCGGAGGATCGGCCCGTGATCAGGATCCAAGGCGCGGGCCTGCTGGGCCTCGCTGATCGCCGTGTAGAGGCTGTAGAACGTAGGAATGTAGCGCAACCCGATGGTGAACATCACGCCCCACTCGTAAGGAATCCCCAACTTGACCAGGCTCTGAACGATGGCCCTTGGCTCGGTGGTTGAAAGCCACACAGCACAGGCAAACGCGATGGTATCCAGGCGGGCGACCACAACCATTCCCCGCACAAAGGCCAGTGGAGTGAGAGAGAACCGCCAGACATGGAGCGCCGTCGTTCCCTCTGGATAGAAGAACATCCACAACAGCGGGATCATCAGATTGATCGGCCCCATCGCTCGCCACACCCACAGATAGCGCTCACGAGGCAAGCGGACAGCAGCCATCAGGAGATGGACGAAAGCCAGCGCCGCGAGCATAAACAGCAGGTTCGAGAACAACGTGGTGATGACGATGGTGCTCCCGACGAAGAGCAACTTAACGCGCGGGTCTACCCGGTGGGCCCAACTCGTTTGTGGAACGTACAGGTTGAAGACCATCACACCGTCCTTTCGGAACACAGGGCTGTGTAGGCCCGCTCGAACTCAGCGACCGTCAACACGTCACCTGGCATACCTACCGGCGCCAGGCGTTGGGCCAGGGCTGTGATCTGTGGCGGAGCAAGCTGTGCCTCTGTCAACAATGCCTGGTTTTGGAAGACAGAACGGGTATCGTCATACGCCAGCACGCGCCCCCTATCCAATACCAGTGTGCGGTAGGCAAACTGGGTCACGAGTTTCATGTCGTGGGTCACCAAAACGATAGTGTGCCCCTGGGCGTTCAACTGGCGTAGGAGGGCCATCAGACTGAGTGCACTGGAGCGGTCGAGGCCAGCGGTCGGCTCGTCCAACACCAACACACGCGGTCGCATAGCACAGACGGCGGCCACGCTGACTTTGCGCCGTAGTCCCACACTCAACGTGGCCGGTGGCAAGTCGGCGTAAGCCTGCAAATCGAAGAGAGCCAGGGTCTCTTCGACCCGGTGAGACAGCATCTCCCCACTCATTCCTAAATTGCGAGGGCCAAAGGCCAACTCCTCCCACGTTGTGCGGCAGAAGATCTGATGGTCGGGATTCTGAAATACGAAGCCCACTGTGCGCGCCAACTCCGCGACCGATAGGTCTCGCGTATCGCGACCATCCACCAACACCTGCCCGGCGGTTGGCTTGTAGAGGCCGTTGAAGTGCTTGACCAGGGTCGTCTTGCCGGAGCCGTTCTGCCCGACGATGGCCACGAAATCGCCAGCATGGATGTCTATTCGGATTCCTTCGAGGGCACTGTCGGTCGCGGCGGGGTAACGGTACACCAAATCTTTGACTTGAATGATGGAGGGGGCATCGGGAAGCGGCACATCGTTGGCACGCAACACAACCCTCTGAATTGGCCGCATCCCATCAGAGAGGGAAACGGAGATGGGGGCAATGTTGGTCGCCGTCGTGGGCGGCGCAGCCAGACCAACCAGGTCCGCGTACGATTCTTCCAGGTTGATGAAGGGATAAGGATGGTGAACGCGATGATTGATACGGGCCGATAGCTCGCTGACCTGCGGCACGTCCAGGCCCCACCCGTGCAGCCGTTCGACATCCCTGAAAAGCTCACGCGGCGGAGCAACCGCAGCGATCCGTCCGGCATCCAACACAGCTACCCGGTCAGAGAACTCGGCGATCCTTTCTGCTTCTTGTTCCACCATAACGACCGTCATCGGATGCTGCGAGGTTAGCTGTTGAACAGCCTGGAAGACCCCCCTTTTGCCCAGGGGGTCCAGCCCTGACGTAGGTTCGTCCAGGATGAGGATGGTGGGGCGCATTGCCAGGGCCGCAGCAATGGCGACCCGTTGTTTCTGTCCTCCGGAGAGATGAAAGGGTGATCGTCGGCGATAGGCAGACATGCCGACGATGTGCAATGCCCACTCGATACGAGTTTCGATCTCGGCGGGAGGTATCCCCAGATTCTCCAAACCGAAGGCGATCTCATCTTCGACGGCCATGTGGAAGAACTGGCTTTCGGGGTCCTGGAAGACGATCCCCACCCGCGTAGCCATCTCTGCGACGGGTGTAAAGCGGGTGTCATCGCCCTGAACGATGACGTGGCCCCGAAATCTCCCGCCGGTCGTGTGAGGGACGATGCCATTGATCGCCAGGCACAGGGTGCTCTTCCCGGCCCCTGTGCGCCCCATCACGGCCAAAAGTTCCCCTGTGAAGACTTCCAGGTCTACGCCGTGCAGGACGGGGATATATTCTTCCGAGACGATGGGAGAGGGATAAGCATAGTGTAGGTTAGCGATGGAGATAGCAGTCGAATGACCCATCTCTGTCTCCTCATACGCCACCATAAAAACACAACCGCTATCCATGCCCTATGCCCACGAAGATGGCCGCGAGCAGACGCCCACGCCGAGCAGTAGGGCCGGACAGCGGAATGTGTGAT
>CAZXVB010000132.1:2875-7536 GCA_964643875.1 uncultured Anaerolineales bacterium
GTGGTGGTTACCCCCCCAATGCCCTCAAGCGAGCTTCCCACTTGGCATACAGGCGATTATATGTCTCCTCGCTGATCTCTCCGGCAGCCAGTCGCATATCGAGGTTGTCCAGCGTGGCTTGGATCTCTGCCGCTGTCTTGGGAGTCGCCGGAGCGGCCGACGGGGCGGCTTGTTGTGGCTGAGCTGGCTGTTGGAAACTTTGCGCCATCATCTGAGCCATTGTCATTCCCATACCCAGACCGGCCCCCAATCCTACTCCCTCGCCAGCGCCGCCACCGCCGGGTTGTTGAGCGGCGTCCCGCATCGCCCGCGCGGCTTGGAACTGCATATAGGCCTGCATGTTGCCAATCGCTCCCATCGAAGCCCGCTCGTCAATCGCTTTGGCTGTCTCCTCCGTCGGACCAATGTACTCAACGTAAATGGAGGTCAATGTCACACCACGAGCAGCGAACTCCTCGGCCGCCTTGGCCCGCGCCGCCATCGTCAATTCCTCGGCCATCCCCGCTATCTCGATGACCGACTTGCCGAGTTCTCCCACCAGGTCCGTCAACTTAGTGATGATCATCGAACGGAAGAAGCCTTGAATGTCCCCCGTGCGGTAGATACCCTGCGTGCCTACGATCTTGTTGACGAACAGTTGGGGATCGGTCACCTGAATGGCATAGGAGCCGCGTGCCTGTACGCGGGCCATACCCAATTCGGGGTCTTTGATCGTGATCGGAGTCGGTGTGCCCCATTTGAGGTCAGTAAACTCCCGTAAACTAACGAAGAAGACCTCCGCTTTGAACGGCGTCTGGCCAGAGAATGCCTTGCCGACATAATTCACCAACAGCGGAATGTTAGCCGTCGCAATCGTATGTCGTCCTGGCCCAAACACATCCAGAGCGTTCCCATCTCGGAAGAAGACGGCCGCCTGGCTATCTCGAACGATCACCTGGGAACCGATCCGAAAATCGCCTGAGCCCCGTTCCGGGATTCGGTGGACAATCTCCGATCCGGATTCATCTACGAATTCCACAATATCGAAAACTCGCGCCATGGTTTTTTACCTCCCTGTCGGTGTAGTTACTGGCTGCCCAGAATCACGTGTTCGCGTTGGTCGAAGACAGCGTTAGCCTCACGGCAGATCTCCCGGATGATACGCACGACCTCGTCCAGCGCCTCTCCGGCCTGGATCGCGGAGCGCAGATGTTTAGTCGCCGTCTCTAGCCGCTCTACGTAGTCGAACAGCGCGGCATCGAAGTTGTACACCCGTTCCAGCTCCTCCTGGTTGATGCGTACCGCGTCGAACATACCGGAATATCCATAGCTGGCCGTACGTACGCGATCCATGAACGTCTGCAACTGTGTCACGGCACTGCCGATGTCGTCCACCCACTCGATCTTTCCGTGGTTGATTAACTCTTTCTGCGCCTCGTCCAGATTCCGTCGTTGGATAGCCAGCTTTTCGGCCAACGTTTGACGCAATACCTGGTCTGCTTTGCGCCGGTTCTGACGCTCCTGGTATCCTCCCCATCCGGGAATGACATCCAGTAGCTTTTCCAGCCCCGTTCGATCTCCTGTCACTTTTTCAAAAATGTCACCCATTCGTTCACCTCCTATTGAGTGAGTAAGGGTAGAAGGTCTGCTTCCATCACACTACCGCATCTCTTCATACGTATTTCCAGAGACTAAAGTTGCACCCCCAAGCCACTTCAACCGGTCAGGAAGATTTCGACCCCACAGTAGGGGCACTTGACCATTCCCTTACCGGCCAGTTCCACGCTGCCGCCACAATTAGGGCACTTGTCGCCCCGCAATTGGGCCGCATCCCGTGAGTAGAGCGTGCCTTCGTCCCAATTGGTATAGCCGGCAAACAACCCTTTGTCCACCAGGTCGTACACCCAGGCCTTGACCTGATCGCGGCCGACGTCCAACTCTAACGCGATGTCGGAGATACGGGCCTGTCCCTGGGCCTGGATCATCCCCAGGAGCCGGCGTTCCTTTTCGGCCTCGGCCATCTCGGCCGCCTCGCGTTGTCCCTTGATGAACAAAAAAGCGCCTACCCCCACCAAGGGAGCAGAGAGTACAAACGCAATCCCCATTCCCAGTACCGGCGCCGCCAGATTGGTGTATCGGCCAGAAACGTAGCCCGCGCCTACCCACAATGAAACCAGCAGGCAGATGCCGACACCCACCACAGCCAGGATCAAGCCGATCGTTTTCCCTGTATTCATTGTCCCCCTTTCCCGAAAACTGACTCTCTACTAGCCAAATCCACCGCCCCCGCCCCCGCCGCCACCTCCACCGCCGCCCCCGCCGGAGAAGCCTCCGCTGCCCCCGGAGCTGGAGGGGGAACTGGACAATGTGTTACCCACGGAGTTCAACATCGAAGTCAAACCATCGGACATGCTTTGCAGTCCACCGGCCAGTCCATCGGACATACCTTGTAACGAGGGTGTTCCCTTCCCAGAGGCAGCCATCCCGGCCATATCCGGTCGGCGACCTACACCACCGACGTAGGTCGGGAGGTACCAGATAGGCACCGGCACATACACCTCTCCTGTGGCCTCCAGCCGCGAGAACTTGCGCACCCAACTGCGGTCCAGGCCGAAAGCGATAGCATACGGCAGATACTTTTCGAACTGGTCAGTGGCCTCTCGGAGGTCCACATAACGCTCGATCTCCTCCAGATAGCGCTTGAAGGCCCGCCACTTTGCGGCCGCCTCGGCCCCCCGGCGGCTCTTAGCCGGCATCACCTGCCCGATGACGATCATTGCCACAGCGGTCACCCCCAGAGCAATCGGCGGGCAGACGACTGCCCCGGCGTATTCAGTCAAAGCGATGCTCACACATATCCCGATCAATACACTGAGGAACAACAGACCGATCCCCCATCCGGTGTATCGCTGTCGCACCTTTTCGGGGCTGACCCGGAAATATCCACGCCGGACGATTTCATTGTAAAGTCCGCGCTGGATCTTGGGGATGTGTCTGTAAAATTTGTTTTTCAGATAGGACATCCGCCGCGACGAAGCACCTCCCAAAAGCCTCCTGAGCAAATCGCGCTCATATGGCAACAAGCCCTTTTCCCCCTTGCTGGTACGGCGAAAAACGAAATCGAAATCGGAAGTACCAAACAGACCGCGCTCTCGTTTTTCCTCAATGACCAGGTAGCCACGCCGGGCCAGGTCCACCAAGGTGGCGATGATGTCCTGCATGTCAGCTTTTTCATCCACCAATGTACCGGCCACGCCGGGCGGATCGTCGGAAGGTGGCGCTGTCAGGTAGGATGCCGGCAGGGTCACCTGGGGATCGCGCCCCCGTAGATACCACAAAAGCAACAGCAGCAATGGCCCGCCGATCAGGATCAGCCCCCCCAACAAACCCATTATCAGATTGACGATAGGTTCGTAGACCTCTTCCCACTCCGCTCGCCGGTCGTACTCCGCCTGCCACGACGGCGGTGCTCCCTGGACAATGCCATGGGGAAACTGGACCCGTACCTCGAACTCCTGACCGGCATCTACTCTTTCGCTGGCGGTGAAGATTACCGTATTGCTCCCCTCACCTTGAATGGATGCCTCGGTACTGTACACTGCGACCGGGCCGGCTACAGCACCGGCAGGAAGGCGAACGGTAACGGTCGAAGCATAGACCGGATAATCACGATCAGCGTAGACGGCTTTCCAAAAGAGCTGGTCTCCGTCCTCGTAGTACCGCAAGCCGCCCTGTACGGTATAACGCAGAATGAAGGTGTGCGCCGAATTCGATGTGTAAGGGAAATACCACCGAATAGACAGTTCATTGTCATCCCTGTTGATACCTGTAGCGAAGGTATAGTCACCACCAGAGGAACTGTGTGTGTATTGGCGATCCCCCTCCCACACTTGAACATCGGTAATGTTCTCCACATAGTCCAGGGGAATACGACGAAATCCAAAATGGAACTCGCCGCTGGTAAACTGGATCTCCTGAACCTCCTCTACGATGAAATCTCCATTTGGTAGGACAGTGATGTTGACATCGAACCGCTTCCAGTACAGGGACTTGCTCTGTGCGTGTCCCACTGGGACAAAGATGAAGCCGATCCCCAGGCTAAGCAGAAACAGGGCAATAACCAGGATACGCGGCATACGGTTCATAAGTTGACTCCCTTTTCCTTCATTGGACGTTACTCCTCAGGCCAACGGTTGAAACCTAACGTTGGGCGAGGTCTCCTGACCAAGCCACTTTGGGGCTAAAACAGGGCTGTTCCGCCTCGGTCAGGAGACCTTCGGCGAACAAAGAGGTCAATGTGACATTGTCGAACTACTCAGGCCAACGGTTGAAACCGCGCCTCGCCTCGCCTGAGGAGCTAAAGCTGGCTGTCCCCCTGCGTGGACAGGCGCGCCCACGCAGGGGGACGCTTGGCTGCCAGACCTCCAGAGGCGATTTCAATCGCTAACAGAAGTAGCCTGAGCGGTTACCATTGGACTTTAGAGCTTGTCTGAAAAATCGCTCCCCTGGCCGCGCATCTCTTGCGCAGCGGACGGCATAGGGATGCCGTCCTACTCCTCGGATAGGCCGAGAAATCGCTCCCTTTCTGGCTCGTAACCGAGTACAGCGGCATAGGCGTCCCGCAAAGGATTCGGGTGCGTTTCATTTCAGTTGGAAAGTGGGCAACCCTCCCGCAGGTTGCC
>CAZXVB010000133.1:0-2924 GCA_964643875.1 uncultured Anaerolineales bacterium
GTAGGCAGGACTTGCTCCTGCTCACGATGGCAACCCCAAGGGTTTGCCCCTAAACCTATATTCTATGAGGAGAGACGGCACAGATGATTGCCCCAATAGCTACTCAAACGTCTACTCAAACTATGGTTCGCAACTACATCCTGGAAAACTTCCTGTTTAGCGACAACCAGTCCGATCTGACCGATGAGGTCTCATTTTTGGAGGAAGGCATCGTAGACTCTACCGGTGTTTTGGAACTGGTGATGTTTGTGGAAGAGACCTTTGGTATTCGCGTTGAAGATGAGGAGATCATCCCAGACAATTTCGATTCGGTAGCAAAGTTAAGCCGATATGTGGAAAAGAAACAAAATTCCGTATAGCTTTCCGTGGAAGCAAGCCGAAGGCCGGTGGCACTCTGGTGTACCACCGGCCATCTCGACTATGCCTTTTGTTCTCTCGGTGTCGGTGTGGTTCCTGCTGGTTTTGATGGTGGCTGTGACAGCAATGAGCGGCTGCCGAGTGTCGTCTATGGCTACCCCTGCCACGGAGGAATGGTGGCCTGCCTATCTCCACCTTCAGGTCTTGACCGGCGTAGCGCGCATTCAACAACCTGATACCGGGTCTACCTGGATGGTGATAGAAAACGGCGATAGGGTCATTGTTTCCACCTCTCTGCGGGTCATCGCCGATGAGATACAAGGGGTCAACTTCACCCTGGGGGATGGCAGTGTGCTTACTGCCGACCCAGGCAGTGTGTTGGAAATGCAGAACCCTCGAACGTTACCGTATCTCTCCATTACCCTCTGGGAGGGGAGCCTATCCTTTCGAACCCAAAAACCATCCTACGAGTTCCAGGTGCCGACATGTGCTCTCACGTTCCTGAACATCCCTGCTCACCTCGAAATCAACACGCATAATGGAGATATAGTCAGCATTTCTGTCATCGAAGGGGCTGTGCTTTGCCGCACCGACACGGAAGAAGAGTACACTATTCCCACCTGTCAAAAGGCCGTCTTCGGCGCACAGGGCGATGCCGCAGATGCAGCCGACGAGAGGCCACACCTCACACAAATTTGCACACCGGTTAGTATGCCGCCGAACCCGGCAACCCCCACCTCCACCAGTACTCCGTGGTGGAGTGAGCCAACGGATATGCTCACACCAACGGTGACTCCCACCGTCTCTCCCACACCCACCAGTCCGCGAGTGATATTCGCGCCTACATTCACCCCCACACCTCTTCCTCCGACCCCCACACCCGCGCCGCCGCCGACATCCAAGCCGCGTCCCAAGCCGACCAACACGTCTGTCCCTCCGACGCCCAAGCCGCCGCCAACCGACACACCACCACCGCCGCCACCACCAACCGATACCCCGCCACCGCTGCCTACCGACACGCCACCGCGCCCTACATTGCCCCCACCCCCAACCAACACACCGGAGGTACGGCCAACTCCTGATAGTGGCCGCTCCCACGCCCTGCATAGAATGGGATCGCGCGGGAGGATAGGACGTTGTCTTAAGGTAGAAGAGTAAAAGCATGTCTGGTCAACGAATGATAAAACGTCTGTGGATCGCTATCTTGATGGGCATCATCAGCGCCATCGCTGTGTTAATGGCGCTCCCGCACGGTCTGCCAGCCGAGGCCCGTCCGCTACGTGGCCCAGCCAATTTGACGATGACCAAAACCGCTCATACGGATCACGTTCGGATTGGGGATTCGTTGATCTATACACTGACTTGCCAGAACACCAGCACCGATACCGCTGCCAGCAACATCGCTATCACAGACACGCTCGACGAGCACCTCTCTTTCGTAAGCGCTTCGATTACTCCCGATGGCTGGACGACGGGAGGAGATCCATACTGGCATTTCGACACGATGACGGCCTCCACCGGACAGTCCATCGTCTTGACTGTAGCGCTAAACGGCCCTCTGCCTGATGGAGCGGTCCTCACCAATACCGCTACGGCGGATAGCGGTCAGACTTCCCCGGTTACGGCTACCGTCACCACCACGGTAGACGCCCCCGTACTGGCATTGGACAAGCAGGCACATACAGACACGGCCCCGCCTGGCGCACCGCTCACGTACACCGTCCGCTATACCAATACCGGCAGCGCCCCGGCAACCGGCGTCGTCATCACCGATACATTCGATGGCAACGTGCATTTCGACACTGCCACACCTATTCCTGATGGAGGCGCTGGCTCCATCCGTTATTGGCATATTGGCACGCTGACGACCGGCGGACAGATCGTTATTCGGGTCACCATCACTGACTCGCTGGCCGGCGGGGCGGTTCTCACCAACGGGGTCACAATGGACAGTCACCAAACCGCCCCCTTGTCGGACTCGGTGACCACCACTGTGATTGCCCACAGCAGCCCCATCTCCGTGGACCTCACGCCGGCTACTGCGACGATCACCGCCGGCCAATCCGTCACCTACACGCTGACCGCCGCCGACGCCTATGGCAATGCGTGGGATGTCACCGCGGCCGGCAGCTACACCATCACGCCTGCCGCCGGAGGCGCGTGGAATGGCAGTACCTACACTACCGAGAAAGATGGCTCGTGGAACGTGACAGGCACGTACACCCTCAATACCGGTCTGTTCGACACCGCCACGCTCACCGTGACCAACGTTGCCCCTACAGCCGTCATCAGCGCTGTCACCGACGGGAACGAGGGGGAGAGCCTGATGTTCGATGGTCGTCTCTCCTTCGACCCAGGCAACGACATCGTCACGTATGCGTGGGATTTTGGAGATGGCGTCACCGATACCGGCGCGCTTGTACAGCACGTCTACGCTGACAACGGGCAGTATACCGTGGCGCTGACCGTCACCGACGACAATAACAGCGATGATAGCGACACGTTGATTGTCACCGTCCTCAACGTGGCCCCGACCGCCACGCTGACCAACACCGGCCCGGTGGACG
>CAZXVB010000133.1:3024-5794 GCA_964643875.1 uncultured Anaerolineales bacterium
GTGGCTTGAGCAACGCGGCCATCACCACGGTGACCGTCCTCAACGTGGCCCCGACTGTGGACGCCGGCCCGGATCAGGCAGGGGATGAGGCGGAGACATTCCAATTCACCGGCAATTTCACCGATCCCGGCGACGACAGCCACATTATCCACTGGGATTTCGGTGATGGCGACACGGTTGGTGGAAGTCTTGCCCCGACCCACGTCTACACCGAACCGGGTACCTTCACCGTCATCCTCACCATCACCGATGACGACGGCGGGGTAGACTCCGATACGCTCTTCGTTACCGTCAACAACCTACCGCCCACCGTCAGCGCCAACGGCCCTTATACCGGCACGGCCGGCGCGCCGGTCACGCTGCACGCCAGCGCGTCTGACCCCGGCGGCACGATTTTTTCTTACGCCTGGGACCTGGATGATGATGGGGTGTTCGACGACGGCATCGGCTCGACCGCCGTCTGCACCTGGACCCTGGCCGCTATCCACAACGTTGCCGTGCGCGTCACCGACGCCCAGGGGCTGAGCGACACCGAAGCTACCACCGTTACCATCGTCCCGGCTGCGCTCCATCACATCGTGCTCTCGCCGCAGAGCGCCACCATCTATGGATGGGAAACGCAAACCTACACCACCGAGGCATTCGATATCTATGACAACAGCCGGGGCGACATCACCCCACAGACGGCGTTCAGTATCGTCGAGCCGGACGACGGCGGCTACTGGAGCGCCAACGTCTACCACCCCTTGCGCCACGGCGACTGGACTGTCCGAGCCGTTCACACCGACACTCTTGTCACCGTCACCGACACCGGCACGCTCCTGGTCTGCTCACCGCTGATGCACCTGACCCACAGCGACGATCCCGACCCGGTGGAGGCGGGCGACCTGCTCACTTACACTATTTTCTATTCCAACACCGGCAACCTGGCGGCGACGAACGTCGTTATCAGCGACTTCCTGGACAGCAACGTCATCTACGTCACTGCGACACCGCCCGCGCAAGGGATCGCCAGCACCCGCTACTGGACGTTCAGCAGCGTTCCGGTCGGCGGGCCGTATTCCATCGCCGTCACCGTCCGCGCCACCCGTCCGCTGACGAATGGTACGGTGCTCACCAATCGGGTCCAACTCGACGCCGATTGGTTGGGCGAAGGACGCAACGGACCGCTTTCTACCACCGTGACGACCACTGTACACGCCCGACCGGTGCTGACCATTACTAAGTCCGATTTTCCCGACCCGGTGACGGCCGGTGGTATGTTGCGCTACACCATCATCATCTCTAACACCGGCAACGAGAATGCCACGAATGTCATAGTGAGCGAGCAATATGACCCACATATCACCTTTTTCTCTGCTAATCCCCCGCCTACCAGCGGCGACAATGTATGGGTCTTCCCAGTGCTATCGGTGGACGAATATCGCACCATAGACATCTTTGCCCAGACTGACAGTGTGCTCCCGGTGGGGACCATCTTCACCAATCAGGCTAGCCTGGAAAGTAATCAGACGACGCCTATCACAGCCGTCGAAACGACGGTCGTCACCTCCGTCTCGGAATTGAATGTGTACAAACTCGACTCGCCTGACAATCGGGTTCCAGCCGGTGAACTATTGATGTACGTCATCACCTATCAGACCTCCGGTTCGGCCCCGGCGGAAAGCGTCGTCATCACCGAGACCTACGATCATCTGGTGACCTTCCTTTCCGCAACGCCCGCTCCGGACCCCGGCACCGATAACGTGTGGACTATTGGCGACTTGCCGGTCAACCATACCGGCAGCATCATCGTCCAGGTCCGGGTGGACACGCCACTTCCCAACGACACCCTGTTGGTCAATCGCGTTGCCATTGACAGCGCTCATACCGAACCATTGATCTACACCGAGACCACCACCGTCTCTTCAGCGCCTGACTTGACCTTCCTAGTAACCGATTGGCCGGACCCGGTGGAGGCTGGAGGCCCATTGACCTACACCCTCAATTATGCCAACGATGGCAACGCAGACGCTACCCAGGTCGTCATCACCGCTACCCTCGACGCCAAGACTGTTTTCGCTACTGCTTCCCTGACCCCCAGCGGCCATATCGGTAACGTCTGGTACTGGCATGTGGACAATATCCCCGGCGAGGGTGGTGCTGCAGCGTTGACTATCCGTACTGTTGTCACGACACCGCTTCCCAACCAAACGGCGCTCTATTTCACCGCCCGGTTGACCGACGCCGAGGGCGATCTGCTGGAGGAGGCTGTCGAAACGCGGGTACGCAGTGCTCCAGTGCTCCATCTGGAGAAACGGCCCCGGGTTGCCATTGTCAAGGCGGGCGAATGGCTGACCTACACCCTGAGCTATTCCAACACCGGCAACGAGATCGCCACTAACGTCATCGTCAGCGATACATTGCCACCCGACGTCACGTTTGCCGGCGCGTTGCCTACCCCCACGGCTGTCGCGGGACGCACGCTTTACTGGGAGATCGGCTCCCTCACCCCGACCGTGAGCGCCGCGAGTGACCAGATCGTCCTGACGGCGCGCGTGCACGCACCGCTGCCGAACGGCACACTGTTGACCAACACTGCGGCCATTGACAGCGACCAGACCACGCCGCAGCGTGTCGTGGCGACCACCACCGTTCACTCGGCGCCCATCCTCCATTTACGCCAGACCGACGCCCCCGATCCGGTGTTGGCCGGGGATATTCTGACCTACACCCTGGTCTACTCCAACACCGGCAACGAGACCGCTACCCACGTTGTCATCAGCGATGT
>CAZXVB010000133.1:5894-7515 GCA_964643875.1 uncultured Anaerolineales bacterium
GCAGCGCGGCCATTGACAGCGACCAGACCGCATCGCAGCGTGTCGTAGCGACCACCACCGTTCACTCAGCGCCCATCCTCCATTTGCGCCACACCGATGCCCCCGAGCCGGTGTTGGCCGGGGATATTCTGACCTACACCTTGGTCTACTCCAACACCGGCAACGAGACCGCTACCCACGTTGTCATCAGCGATGTGCTCGACGCCAACGTCGCCTTGCTCCAGAGCTGGCCGGCCCCCGATGGCGGCATCGCTCACCACGCGCCCTACTGGGCCATCGGTAACCTGGCCCCCGATGGCATCCACACGATCATCCTACGGGTGGCCGTCACCCTGCCGTTGACCAACGGAACCGTGCTGACCAGCAGCGCGGCCATTGACAGCGACCAGACCGCATCGCAGCGTGTCGTAGCGACCACGACCGTTCACTCTGCCCCCCTTCTTACATTCGAACAGGGTAACGGTGTTCAGACCGTCTATGCCGGCGACCGTCTTACGTACACCCTCACCTACACCAATGGGGGCAACGAAAACGCCTATGCCATCGTCATTACCGACACCCTACCCGACTATGCAACCTACGAAGGATGCGCTATTCTACAAGGGCAGGGAGGCGAGGCATGCCATCTCCAGGAAGGGATAGGCGGTGTAAAGCACATTGTCTTTACCATTCCTACTCTCACCGCCCAAACCAGCGGTCAATCCCAGGTCGTTGTCCAGGTGATAGACACATTGCCGGCCTACGCAATGTACGTCATCAACCACACCTGGCTGACGGCCCCTTGCCTGCCGGCCTTTCTTCACGTGGAGGATGTGGACCCCATTGGCAGCCGTCCCGATCTGAGCATATTGGCCGAACACACGCCCAGCCTCTTCGCACCCGATCAGGCGATGACGTACACCCTGGTGTACAGCAACGCGGGCCATATGGATGCCGATGCGGTTATCATCACCACGACGTTGCCCACCGACACCGTTTTTAGCGGAGCCAATGCATGGTATTCCCTTACAGAGCGCGTTTACGCCTACGACGTAGGCGAATTGCCGGCCGGGGCCGGGAACGAAATCACCTTTGCCGTCCATTACACCCGCCTGGTAGAGATCGGCCTGCCGTCCTTCCGGGTATCCTTCCACATCCAGGGTGGGCGGGAGGACGCTCTCCCGACCGACAACATCGCCCATCTTTTCATTGGTGTACCGGACTTGGTGGTGACCGATTTCGCAGTGGAGCCACTGCCGCTCCGGCCAGATACTCCCTTAACCTTTACTGTTGTGCTGGAGAACCAGGGCACGGGCATGGCCTGGAATCCATCCGTTCAGGGAGGCTTCTGGTTGGACATCTTTACCGCACCGGTCGTTTCATATCCCTTTGATCGGTACAGTGAGCTTGGCATCTATGCCGGGGTTCCTCCATTGGCCCCCGGCGCAACATACACTATGCTCATCACCCAAACAGGGCCTCCATACTCAGAGCGTATCGTACTCAGCGCACAAGAGTTGGAGAGCCTGGAGGGATTTTACGTCAAAGTTGATAACTTTGACAACGCACCTTACGGCTACGGCCTGGTGCCGGAGGAAAATGAATGGAACAACCTGGGGCCGGCCATCAGCCGTCAAGCTGG
>CAZXVB010000134.1:0-7493 GCA_964643875.1 uncultured Anaerolineales bacterium
TGGAGAGCTTGCAGCCAAGCGTCCACCTGCGTGGGCGCACCTGTCCACGCAAGTGGGCAGCCAGCTTTAGCTCCTCAGGCGCGGTTTCAACCGTCGGCCTGAGCAGTAACATATCGTCTTAAATCGGCAGCCCCTGGGCACGGGCAATCCCTCGTGTTACGGCTCCGGGTACGCCGTCCAGCTTCCATCCTCCCACAACACGTAGACGATGCAATCCGGAGCTACCCAAACCATCGTTCCATGCTCAAAGGATTGTATACAGCCCACAAACCCTTGCTCCGGTTCCAACGCCCAGCCGATGGGGGCTGCCTGGCCACCTAACTCATCACGCCACAGCCGTCCAAACCCACGGATCGGCTCATACAACCCCTCTGGGGGCGTGAGACCGGCCTTCTCCGGGTCGCCCTCTCGCCAGAGATCGACATATCGCTGCCAATCGCCACTGGTCTCATCGCTCCCATAGTACAGCACGTAGATCTGATCTTCGTACAACTGGTCCAACCAGATCATCATCCCCCGCTCGAAATGTTGGCGGGCACTCCACAATTCCTGTTCCGGGACAATGGCATACCCCAACGGGCCGGTCGGCCCGCCCAACTCACTCCGCCATACCAGGGCAAAACGGCCAATGGGATTGAGGGACTCGGGCGGTTCTCTCCCCGGTGGTATACCGGCCGTTCTGAAATGCAACACGAAAGGCGACTTCAACAGCGTGCCATCCCGTCCTCGTGCGGTCCCGGCAACTGTCAAGGTATAGGTCGTACCCACCCGCCAATCCACGAAGGGCACGATGGTCACCGTTTCGCCCTGCCAAGCAAAGGCCAGCGGGACCGCCGGCGCGATGTAGGTAGCAGCTTCCACTGATGATTCGTCCATTGCCCGGCTGAAGGTCAACGTTAGATTAGTGTTCAACGGCACATCGTGTGCCCCCTCGGGTGGGTATGTAGCGATCACCGCGGCCTCCTGCCCGGCCACGCGCATACGTTGCAACACGGCAGACATTCCCGCGGCCATGCCGATCAACACAACAACGAGTATCGCGGCTGCCAGTCCATTGAAGGCCAAACGGGTGCCAAAGCGGCGAATCGTCTGGTAGCGATGGGAACGGTCATAAGCAGGCAGGGACAGCCCGGCCGGTGGTGGCACATCGGGTAACGCTACGATTTGACGCCCCAGCGAGCGATATTCCGCCACGATGGCAGCGCACTGAGCGCAGACAGCTATGTGCGCGGCAACGATTTCCGCTTGTACGGGATCCAGTTCGCCATCCCAATACGCAGAAAGCAATGGGCGGATTTCTTCACAATCCACGATCACTCCTTCATTTGAGAGGCAATCTCCCGGGCACGTTCCCGTGCCCTATAGAGCGTCACCTTGACCGTATCCAGCGAGTCCCCCGTGATGGCCGCGATCTCCCGATACGAAAATCCTTCTCGTTCTCGTAGAAGCAACATCATCCGATAGCGAGGCGGTAACTCGGCCAGCACCCGCTCGACCGCAGCCAGTTTGTCGGCATAGATAACCTCTTCTTCTGGACTGCGTCCCCCGCCGCGAAGGATAGCGAGCAACCCTTCCAGTGGCTCCCAACGTATCCGCTGGCGGCGGCGCAACACGTCCAGGCTGGTGTTGGAAGCAATGCGGTAGAGCCAGGCCAATACGTTCGTCGGTGAATCCCCTTGAGAACTGGAACGGGAAAGTGCCCGGTAGGCCTTCAAAAAACTCTCCTGAGTCACGTCTTGCGCTTCATCGGCATCTCCCAGCAGACGATAGACGTAATTGTAAATACGAGCATAGTAACGACGGAATATCTCGGCGAAATCCTCGCCCTCATCATCCTGCATCCGGTGGATCGGAGACACATCATCCACCATCGTTACCTGTCGCTCACCTGGTATGACGACCCAAAACACAAAAAGTTACCCCACATCTATTCAGTCGCCCTCACATAAGCAGACAATTTAACGGACTCTAGACAACAAGTGGGGGTAAGCCAGCCTCCCGCAGGTTCATACAGGCTTGGCCGACGCAGAAACTGCGGCAAACGGGGCAGTTTACCAGGGAGCAGGCGTCCTCATCCTGCGGGAGGCTCGTCCCTCCCCCTCGAATCCGTGTAGAGCCACAAAAAAGTAGGACAGCATCCCTATGCCGTCCGCCGCGCATAGAGATGCACAGCTACGGAAGCAACTTTTCGGACAAGCTCTGAATGGCCCTGAACGAACCCCACATTAACTCTAACGCATATCCTCGGGCTTGTCAAAACTCGTAAAACCATCCGGCCCCAGGTGCTAGGTGCAACCCGGGGCCGGACTTCTGCATTGGCTGTGTCTACAACGAGTGACCTAAGCGGCCAATGCCTCCAGCAGCGGTGGTAACACCTCCTCCGGTCGCGCCGTCACGCACAAATCGGCGACTTCGAAGATCGCGGCATCGGCATCCGGATGGATGGCAACGATGAAGTCGGCTTCCTCGATAGCAGCATTGTGGAATGTATCCCCCCGAACGCCGATGGCGACGTACACCTCCGGCGCTACGACCACTCCACGCACATCCACGACCTGCGAGGTGGCGATCCACCCTGCATCTCGCGCCCCCCGGTCGCCCGCTAACCTGGCCCCCAGCGCCTGCGCCAACTGTCTGGCCGCATCGAGATCTCCGACCTGGCGTCCCACTGCCACGATGAGCGGCGCCTGGGCCAGGGGCAACTCCGGCGGCTCAAAGTCCTCCGCCTTTCCGATGACCCGCACCGCCGGCGACGTCGGTTCGACCGTGATGGGCTTGGGTTCTCCCGTACGGTACGTATCCAGGAAGGGGGAAGGGAATGCGCCAGGCTGCAGGGTGAGGAACTGAGGACGCGCTTCCGGGCAAGCGACGACTTCGAAATACATACCTCCGTAGATCGGCACCGTTCCCCGCACCGTCCGGGTAGCCTCGTCCAGGCTCAGAGCGACCACCCCTTCGATCAGACCGCCGCCCAATTCCTGAGCCAGCCGAGGGGCCAGCTCCCGCCCCTGAGGCGTATCGCCACACAGCACTACCTCCGGCGACTCCGCTTTGAAGAGGTCAGAAAGCACCCGCAGGTACGGCTCCAGCGCGAAATCGGCCAGCCCGGCATCCTCCGCCACTCGGACGCTGTCGGCGCCGACCTGGTACAAAACCTGAGCCATATCTCTCACGCCGTCTCCGAGCAGAACCGCATAGACGTAGGCCCCCAGAGAATCGGCCAGGGTACGGGCTGCGCCCAGCGCTTCCAACGTCACTGGAACGACCGCGCCATCGGCGACGTCGGCCACGACCCAGATGCCGCCCCCGCCGGCCACTTCCTCCCCGCCGCTTACCTCCTCTTGCTGGGCCATCAACAAATCCAGGAATGAAGATCCTTCCATACTCATCTCCTCCTCACTGCCGCACCCGTTGACGGAGCGCCTTGGCCACGGCCTGCGCCGCCTCGACCGGCGTCCCTTCCACTCGTACACCGCGCTCCCGATCCGGCGGAAAGTCCCGGCCCCGATGATCGAGCTGGGGATGCAGAACATCCTCCGCGACCAGATCGGTCACGTTCCACGCCATCAACGCCTCGGCGATCTCCCCCACACCTCTGTAGACGTTGATCAGCCGGACACCATCTGGATAGCGAAGTTTGAGGCTGCCCGACCGCAACGTCACCACGGCCGGCAAGTGGGCCTCAACGGTCACATAGCTCCCATTCCGTTGCTGCACCGCCCGCACCGCATCGTTCATCACGTTCACCTGCCAGGCCTCCAGAATCTGGGGCCAGCCGAGTGCGCCGGCCAAGCGCGGGCCAAGCTGTCCCTGTCCAGTATCGAGCGTGACGGCCCCCGTCAGCACCAGGTCACCGCCCCCCAGTCGCTCTATCGCGGCCACCAGCACAGGCGTCATGCCGCCCACATCCATTTCTCCCGGCCCCTCCCCTTGCAGATAGACCGCCCGGTCTGCGCCCCGGGCCAACGCCTGGCGGAGCACATCGTCATCGGGCATCAGTGTACGCGGCAGAACGACCACTTCACATCCCATTGCATCCTTCAGGCGCAGAGCGGCCTCCAGCGCGCAGCGGTCCGCCGGCTGAAGGATGTACTCCTCCCGATTGACGAAGATGCGGCCTGCTTTTCCCTTGACAATGATCCCGCTCGGATCGAGCACCCGTCCCAGTATGACTATGATTCGCATTGCCGCACCTCCTATGGTCGGATTCGGATCCCGTGTTCACGGAAGATATTGCTGGCGATCACGATCCGCTGCACCTCATTGGTGCCCTCGTAGATCTCCGCGATCCGAGCGTCCCGGAACCCGCACTCTACCGGGAAGTCGCGGGAAATCCCCAGCCCGCCGTGGATTTGCACGACCATGTTGATCGCCCGTGAGGCGACATCCGAGCCGTATAACTTGCACATAGCAGCCAGTTGCGTGAAGGGCTGACCGGTATCCACCAGCCAGGCGGCCCGGTAGACCAGACTGCGCAACGCCTCCAACTCCGTAGCGATGTCGGCGATCATCCATTGGATGGTCTGTTTGTGAGCCAACTCAACCCCGAACTGCTTGCGCGTTCGCGCCCAGCGGACAGCCTGCTCCAACGCCATCTGCGTACCACCGATACAGGCAGCACCCAACGTCAAGCGCCCCATATCGAGGGACTTCATAAACGTGACGAACCCTTCACCAACCTTGCCCAACACATTTTCGTGGGGCACACGCAACTCTTCGAACACCAGCTCCGCCGTGCTGGTCCCTCGGATGCCCATCTTGTCCTCTTCGCGGGCGACTTTGAAGCCCTCCCAGTCGGTCTCAACGATGAAGGCCGTGATACCACCCCGCGCTCCCAGGGCAGGGTCCGTCACGGCCAGCACGGTGATGATATCCGCATAACCGCCATTGGTGATGAACACCTTGCCGCCATCCAGGATCCACGAGTCCCCTTCGCGAACAGCCCGTGTGCGGATCGCGGCGGCATCAGAACCGGCTCCTGGCTCCGTCAACCCAAAAGCGGCGAACTTTTCCCCCCGCGCCAATGGGGTAAGATACTTGCGCTTTTGCTCTTCGTTGCCATCCAGATAGATAGCCATCGCGCCGATGCCGATGTGTGCGCCGACATTAGTAGCCACGGAAGTCGAGGCCTGATTCAATTCCTCCATCAGGAGACAATACCCCATCTCGCCGGCCCCCATCCCTCCGTACTCCTGGGGAAAACAGACCCCCAACAGACCGGTCTTGCCCAGCGCACGCATCACTTCGATCGGCACACGATGCTCTCGATCGATCTCCATTGCGATCGGCCGCACCTCGTTCTCGGCGAACTCGCGGATCATCCGCCGTAACGCCCTATGTTCTGGAGAAAGCGTGAAATCCATCTCTACCTCCCTCCCTACAACGCCACTTCGGTATCGAGGTCGGCGAAGATCCGCTGCGCCACTCGCAGGTCACAGACCTCCGTCGGGCCGCCGATAATGTGGAGCACTTTGGCATCCCGGTACTTGCGGGCTATGGGATAATCCTCCATGTAGCCGTATCCCCCCATCACCTGGAGCATGCGATTGACCACACTGCGGGCCACCCGGGCCCCAAACGCCTTGACAATCGGTGCATCCATAGAGACGTCCCGCCCCTGAGCGACCGACCAGGCCGCGTGATAGACCAGATAGCGAAGCGCCTCCACCTCCCCCTTGGACTGGCCGACGTAGGACTGAATGGCCTGTTTTTGGGCCACAGGGACCCCGAACTGAACTCGCTCGGTGGCGTACTGAGAAGCGATGGCGATAGCGCTCTCTGCCACACCCAGCCCGGCAGCCGCCAGGGCGACCGCCATCCGTTCCTCGGCCTGCCGAGCGATGTACGCGCCTTTCTTCGGTCCGCCCAGGCGGTTCTCCATCGGCAAGCGGCATCCCTCCAAATAGAGCGTATTGAACGGCACACTTCGCAGCCCCAACGTCGGTTCCCGATACCCCACGGTGAGGCCCGGCGCGTCCGCCGGCACGATGTACGCCTCGATTCCCCCGTTCTCCTCCCCCTGGGCAAACACCAGGAAGAGGCCGGCGATCTCGCCGTTCGCCACCCATACCTTGACGCCATCCAGTACCACCGCGTCCCCATCGGGACGGGCACGGGTCGTCAACCTGCTAGTATCGCTGCCGGCGTCCGGCTCCGTCCGCGCAAAAGCGCCGATCATCTCACCGGCGGCCATAGACGGCAGCCAGGTCTCCTTCTGATCGTCGCTACCGTGCTGGAGGATACTCATCGCCACCAGACTGACGTGAGTTGCCAACGTCACCGCCATGGACACGCTATCGGCTGCCAGGGTCTCGATCAACAACACATAACTGAGGTAATCCAGCTCGGCCCCGAAATACGCTTCGGGCAACGTGGCCCCCAGGAACCCTTGTTGGGCGGCTTTCCGCAGCGCACCGAGAGGCGGCCGCTCCTCGTGATCCAGCTCCTCAGCTTTGGGGGCTATCTCCTTGGCGGAAAAATCTCGAAACATCGCCAGGAACATTTCCTGCTCTTCGTCAAATGTAAAATCCATCGCCACCCCCCTTCCATTCGCGCTATGCGACGTGTGCGACGCGCCCTTCTGACCGATACAGGGCACGTCGCACGTCCCTATCGCCCTTTATTGATCCTTGAACTGCGGTTGTCGTTTTTCCAGGAACGCGCTGACCCCTTCGCGGGCGTCCTCCGTCTGGGCCAAGTTGCCGAACTGTTCCGCCTCGATCCGCAACCCCTCCTCGATGGAGACCTGAATCCCTTCATGCACAGCCTTGATGGCCGCCGCAATGGGGAATTTGGAGCGGGAAACGATCTTGCGGGCCAACCCCTGCGCCTCCTTGAAAACGGCGCCGGCCGGCACCACCTTGTTCACCAGCCCAATGCGGTACGCCTCCTGCGCAGTGATCATATCCCCGGTCAGGATCATCTCCAACGCCTTCCCCTTGTTCGTCAGACGTGGCAGGCGCTGCGTGCCGCCGAAGCCGGGAATGATGCCCAGGTTGATCTCCGGCTGCCCCAACCGGGCGCGGTCCGAACAGATGCGCATATGACAAGCCATCGCCAATTCCAGCCCGCCTCCCAGACAAAAGCCATTGATGGCAGCAATGACCGGCTTGGGAGAAGTTTCGATCTTGAGTGTCACTCCCTGCCCCAACATCAGGAAATCCCGGGCGGCCGCATACCCATCGGTCGGGTCCTCCAGCAACGCCTTAATCTCCGGGATGTCCGCCCCGGCCACAAAAGCGTTTGTGCCGCCCCCCGTGACGACGATGGCCTTGACGTCATCATCGCCCAACAACGCATCCAGCGCCTGATCCATCTCCGTCAACACCTGACGGTTGAGAGAATTCACCGGTGGATGATCAATCGTCAACACCGCGATTTTGTCCGCCGTTTCCGTGCGAATGTACTGCCACTCTCCCATTTCATTCAACTCCTTTTGACTTGATATGGTACCCCAATCCACCGGGGCGGGGGCAAGCCCTGCTCCGACGGTC
>CAZXVB010000135.1:0-7477 GCA_964643875.1 uncultured Anaerolineales bacterium
ACGTAATTTCAAACCTGCGGGAGGGTTACCGATCAATATGTCGGGTAGTGAAGCCTGGACAAAGTGTTCAACATGTGTTACACTCTGCGCGAAGACAATGGAGGATGGAGGAAGGGCAAACAGTGCCGATCATCTACGCATTGGCCAATCAGAAGGGCGGTGTTGGGAAAACCACCACGGCGGTCAACGTCGGGGCCTGCCTGGCGCAGTGGGGAAAGCGGGTACTGCTGGTGGATATTGATCCCCAGGCAAATGCTACTTCCTCGCTGGGTATAGACAAACAGACTGCCAGCCCTTCGATATACGACTTGTTGGTTCGCGATGTCCCAATCGTGCGTGCGATTCGAAAAACCAAGCAAAAAGGCCTGGAAGTAGTTCCTTCGACGCCGGCCCTGGCCGGTGCAACGGTGGAACTGGTTGATATGCCTCAGCGGGAGCGGCGACTTCACCAGGCCTTGAATGGCCTCTATCGGAATGCATACGATTACATCTTCATAGACTGTCCCCCTAGCTTGGGAATTCTAACCGTCAATGCGCTGACGGCCACCACCGGTGTATTGATTCCCGTACAATGTGAATACCTGGCCCTGGAGGGATTGTCGCAATTGATCCGGGCGATTGAATTGGTGCGCCGGTCGCTGAACCCCAACCTGACCTTGCGCGGCGTTGTGTTGACGATGTACGACGCCCGCACTACATTGGCACGGCAGGTGGTCGAAGAGGTACGCCGCTTTTTCCCTGGTCGGGTCTTCGATACGATTATTCCCCGCAATGTGCGTCTGAGTGAAGCTCCCAGCTACGGCGAGCCGATTCTCTCGTATGCCCCGAACTCGGCGGGAGCGCGAGCCTATACTGCTCTGGCCCATGAATTGTTGACCGGAGATGGGCTCGTGGAACAGGATATCTGAACATCGCGTAGCCACATCACCGTGAAACGAACAATACACGGTGGAACGAAAATCAGGAGGAGGCAATGGCCGATCGCAAAAGGGGGTTGGGACGTGGATTGGATGCGTTGATTCCGTCTTCTCTGCCTTCGGCCGGGGAAGGGGACGCTATCGAGTCGGGCGCTCGCTCCTCACATACCCAGACTCAGGGAGTGATGCAGGTTCCCCTGGCGGCCATCTCCCCCAATCCACATCAACCGCGCTCTCCTATTCGGGATCAGGACTTGGTGGAACTGGCCGCTTCGATTGAGGAACACGGCGTCATCCAGCCGCTGATCGTGACCCGTGCATCAGATGGATACCAACTGGTTGCTGGCGAACGACGCTGGCGAGCATCCCGGTTGGCCGGGCTGGACAAAGTGCCGGTCCTGGTCAAAGATGTTGCCCCACGAGAGATGTTGGAATTGGCGTTGGTCGAAAATATCCAACGCTCTGACCTGAACCCACTCGAAGAGGCGATGGCCTATCATCAGTTGACCGATGAGTTTGGGTTGACGCAGGAACAGGTGGCCCGCCGGGTAGGAAAGAGCCGTGTGGCCGTCTCGAACACCCTTCGCTTGCTGAAAGCGACTCCAGCGGTACAGCAGGCCCTGATGAACGGTAAGATCAGCGAAGGACATGCCCGCGCATTGTTGAGATTGACCCAGGAAACCAGGCAGATCGCTGCTCTCGACATTGTACTGAAGCGCGGTATGAACGTCCGTCAGACCGAGGAATTGGTCCGACGCTGGGCCAAGGTCGAACGGAAAACCGATGAAACGGGTGACGAACCGGCATCCGAGGAGGATCTGCTCCCCAGGGCCTATACCCGCTCGCTGGAAAGTCGTTTCCGAGAGACGTTGGGTACTCGCGTCACCTTGACCCGTGGCGAGGATGGTCAAGGCAAACTGGTGATCTATTTCTACTCAGACGAGGAGTTGAACGCTTTGTACGAGCGGATTGTTGGCGAAGAGTAAGACATAGATCAAGGAGAGTCAGGGTGTCGAGTAGCAAGGTAGAAATCGCGAAAATCGCTGCCTTTGACTTTTGCCACTGAATGTGCTAAGATATGAGCGATTATTTGCCCTCATTTATTGCTTATTCATTTTATCTTTTTTACTTGTTGTCATCTGGTCAGCGCTGCTGTCACTGGTCGCAACCGGTGAAAACATAGAGTTGAAATTCCACTTCAACGAGTGATCATAGTGCTTATTGAAGTGGGAGGTGTCAGGGCAGGTGAGGGCTGGTTCTCACCTGTTTTTTTGTTTTATCCTGCGGTTTATTTGAGTTGATTGCATTTATTCAGGAGTAGATTATGAGCGCAGAGTTCATATCCCGTATTGTAGGCATGGTCACATTGGCCATTGGGGGTGTTTTTGGAGGTCTGTACTTCGCGAACCTGACTGGCGATTCACCATACCAGTACATTGCCATATTTTTATTGGTCGGGGCGTTGATTGGGCTGGTACTCACGCCGTATATTACGGTACGCCCGTTCATCGCCCTGCGCAAACGCATTCGACAGACGCCGGCGCAGCAACTGTTGGCCGCTGTGCTGGGGCTAATCGTTGGGTTGATCATTGCCGCGCTGGTCTCGTTCCCGATCTCTTTGTTGCCGCCCCCGTTTAGCCAGGTCCTTCCTTTTGTCGCTGCGGTCTTGTTTGGGTATCTGGGTATAGTCGTGATGACAACCCGCCAAAGAGATATTTTTAGTATCATTCGTGAGCAGTTGCCAGCACGGGGCAGTGATGGGCGGGAGGAAAAACGAGAGCGTGTCGTGTTGTTGGATACCAGCGTCATCATAGACGGTCGTATCGCTGACATCAGCCAGACTGGCTTCATTGATGGAGAAATGCTCGTCCCTCGTTTCGTGCTCAACGAGATTCAGCATATCGCCGATTCTTCCGACACACTCCGACGCAATCGTGGTCGCCGTGGGTTGGAGATGTTGCATCGCTTGCAAACTGAATCTGTTACCCCTGTGCGCATTACGGATATGGATGTGGAAGGGGTGTGGGAAGTGGACGATAAGCTGGTGTTGTTGGCCAAGCAATTGCATTGTCCCATTATGACCAACGATTACAATCTCAATCGCGTGGCCGAACTGCAAGGTGTGCATGTGCTCAACATCAACGAACTGGCTAACGCTGTCAAGGCGCTGTTCTTGCCAGGGGAGTCTCTGAGGGTCAAGATCGTGCAGGAAGGCAAGGAGGTAGGTCAAGGAGTGGGATATCTGGACGATGGAACGATGATCGTCGTGGAAGATGGAGAACGGTTGATCGGTCGGGAAACTGAGGTAATGGTGACAAAAGTGTTACAAACGGCTGCTGGCCGGATGTTATTTGCTCGTTTGGCAAATGATTGACCAATAATACGTTGATGGAGGGTTGCCGTGGCACTGCAGGTGTATAATTATTTGACTCGTCAAAAAGAGCCTTTCCAACCGCTGGAGCGAGGGCACGTGGGGATGTATGTCTGTGGTCCCACTGTGTACGATCATGCCCACCTGGGACATGCTAAGACGTATGTGGCTATGGATGTGATCGTTCGCTATCTACGCTACAGTGGGTACCAGGTTCGGTACGTCCAGAATATCACCGATGTAGGACATATTCTGGATACCGGCGAGGATCGAATTCTCAAGGGTGCTCGACGGGAGCGGGTGGAGCCAATGGAGCTGGTCGAGATCTATACCCGCTCCTATTTCGAGGATATGGACGCTCTGGGGGTAGTGCGTCCCAACATTTCTCCCCGTGCCAGTGCCCACATCCCCGAACAGATCGAGATCACCAAGACACTGCTGGAAAAAGGGTATGCTTATGAAACTTCGGAAGGTGATGTCTACTTCTCGGTGGAGGCGTTTCCCGATTATGGTAAGTTGTCGGGCCGGCGTGTCGAGGAGTTGGAGGCTGGCGCACGGGTAGCTGTCCGGGAGGAAAAGCGACACCCGGCCGATTTCGCTCTGTGGAAGCACGCCGAGCCGGGCCATATCCTCCGCTGGCCCTCGCCCTGGGGATGGGGGTATCCCGGTTGGCACGTGGAATGCACGGCGATGGCCACCAAATATCTCGGTGAGACGTTCGACATCCACGGGGGAGGGCTGGACAACATCTTCCCCCACAATGAGTGCGAAATTGCCCAATCGGAGGCCGCTACCGGGCAGCCGTTTGCCCGTTACTGGCTATTGACGGGTTCCTTGACCGTAAATGGGATCAAGATGAGTAAGAGCCTGGGCAATTTCTTGACCATCAAAGATGCTCTGCGTTTGTATAGCCCGGAAGCCCTGCGGCTTTTCATTTTGTCCAGTCACTATCGCAGTCCAGTGGACTTCAGCCGGCAGGCGATTGTGTCCGCCGAACGGGGAATTGAACGTTTGCACAACACGGTGCGCGCGTTACGGGCCAAAATCCAGAATGCGATACCTGCTGGGACAGCCGATCTATCCTACATTACCGAATTGGATCCATATCGGGAAGCTTTCATCGAAGCGATGGACGATGATTTCAATACGCCGCGCGCTATCGCTGTTCTGTTCGATTTCAGTAAGCAGGTCAACACGTTGTTGGCATCCGGTCAACCGTTGGGGCGCGGGACGCTTTCGGCTATGGATAGCCTCTACCGGGAACTGGGAGGCAAAGTGTTGGGCATCATCCCCAACGACTTGGGGGATGAAATCAGCAGTGAGGTGATCGAGGGGTTGATGAGGATCATCTTGGACATCCGGCAGGAGTATCGTCAGGCACGGGAATGGGAACGCGCGGATGCATTGCGAGATCGTTTGGCAGCGTTGGGCATCGCAGTGGAAGACCGGCCGGAAGGCCCCACGTGGCGTATGGAGCATTGAAGCCAATGACCGATCTCCCAATGACATTGCGAAGCGAGTAGGGTGGAGGAGCTGCACTCTATTTTATCGGAGCGGTGACTTTTCTTCAATGACAAAGGAAGTGCTTTACGGACGGCAAGCCGTTCGAGAGTCCCTGCAGGCCGGACGGCGCAAGCCATATCGGTTGTTGCTGGCCGAGGGCATCCGACAGACGGATGTCATCGGCCAAATCATTTCTCTGGCGCGTGATGCTGGTATCCCCATTGTGTATTCTGATCGCCATGCACTCGGCCGCCTCGTTCGCCCCGTCGGAGGTTCCGGTCACCATCAGGGGGTCGTGTTGGAGGCGGAAGCGTACCCGTATGTTGCTTTGGACGAGGTGCTGGAGCGGGCAGCGGTCTCTCATACACCGCCGCTGATTCTCTTGCTGGATCAGTTGCAGGACCCGCAGAATGTCGGCAGCCTGATGCGCACCGGGGAGGCGGCCGGCGTGCATGGCGTGGTCTTGCAACACCGGCGGTCCGTCAGCGTGACGCCGGCCGTCGTGCGTGCGTCGGCGGGGGCTGTGGAGCACGTCTGGGTGGCGGAAGTGACGAATCTGGTCCGGGCAATGGAGGCTATAAAGGCCCGCGGTCTCTGGTTGGCCGGGCTGGAGAGCGTTCCAGAGGCAGCGTGGTACGATCAGATTGATTTGACGCTCCCCCTGGGGGTCGTGGTGGGCAGTGAGGGCCTCGGCCTGCGGAGGTTGGTCCGTGAGCGGTGTGACTTCTTGCTGCGGTTGCCGATGGCCGGCCGGGTCAACTCGCTGAATGCAGCCGTGGCGGGGGCCATCGTGCTCTACGAAATCGTCCGCCAGCGTCGTGATACTGCTTTGGCTGACTGATTGGGTGACTGAAAGGGCGCATTCATTGATGATGAATGTCAAGATGAACACAGAGATGAAAGTCGAGCAAAAAGATACGCGCCGACGGGTACGCTGGGGCGTGGTGCTGGGGCTGATCATAAGCGCCGTCTCCTTGTATATTTCCGTGCGCAATCTGCAACCCCAGGCGGTGTGGCTGGCGTTCCGTCAGGCCCGGTATGGGTGGATTCTGCCGGCTGTGGGGCTGTATCTAATGGCCTTGATCGCCCGCACGGCTCGCTGGCGGGCTTTGCTCTCCGCAGAGCGGATGATCCCGATGCGGGCCTTGTTGCCCACGATGGCTATGGGGCGTGGGGCGAACAACATTTACCCATTCCGCACCGGGGAGATCGTCCGGGTTCTGTTGCTCCGACAGCGAAATGACGTTCCGCTCCCGGCCGGGTTGGCTTCGATCCTGGTGGAACGGGTTTTCGATGGCCTGACAATGATTCTCTTGCTGATTTTGGCCGCTGTCATTGGGGGCATCCCGGACTATCTCCAGTATGTGTTGTGGATGGCGGTCGCCGTATTCGGCCTGGCGTTGGTGTTCGTCTATGGGTTGGTGCTTTGGCCGACTCAGATTCAGAAGTGGAGCACCTGGTTGATCGCTCACTTGTCCCCCCGGCGGTTTCGTCTGCGTCTCTATGGGATCGTCGAGCGATTCATCTTTGGTTTTGCTTCCATTCGCTCACCCCGGACTGTGACCATAGTATTGGTTTGCTCCATCACCGTCTGGACGCTGGAAACGATCAGTTATCGTCTGTTGATGAACGCCTTTGGCTTTGGCCTCAATCTCCACCATCTCCTGCTGATGAGCGGTGCGGCCAACCTGGGGACTGCTTTGCCTTCAGGGCCGGGGAACCTGGGCACGTTCGATGCTCCTGCCATTCTGGTGTTGACAGCCGTTGGCATCTCCCAAAACACCGCCGTGAGTTACCAGGCTGTACTCCACGCGGTCCTGTGGTGTACGGAGACGTTCTCCGGTCTGTGGTTTATGTGGCGCAGTGGGTTGCGCAAAGCCGATCTGGACCGCACGCTGGAGGAAGGGGTCCGGGTCGGCGAACGGCTATCCGGATGACGTGGCTCGAAGGAGGGAGTATGGACATTGGTATCATTGGAGCTGGTGTGACCGGCCTGACGGCTGCGTACGATCTCACCCGGCAGGGCCATACCGTGACCGTCTACGAGGCCCGTCCTTACGCTGGGGGACTGGCGGCTGGGTTTCGAGATGAACGGTGGGAATGGCACCTGGACCGTTTCTATCACCATTGGTTCGCCTCGGACGATGCCGTGATTGGATTGATCGCCGAACTGGGAGCCAAAGAGCACCTGTTCTTCCCACGCCCGACGACCTCGATCTATCACCAGGGACGCCTGTATCCGCTAGATAGCCCCGTACCGGCGCTGCGATTCATTCCCTGGCCTCCTCTTCACCGCGCTATCCGTGTGCTCAGTTTCACGCCTCTTTCATTGCCGGATCGGTTGCGGGCCGGCCTGGTAGGGGGCTACCTGACGATGACCCGCCGCTGGCAGCCCTTGGAACAGGTCACGGCGGATGCCTGGATGCGTCGTATGGTCGGGGAACGGGCGTATTCCGTGCTGTGGAAGCCGCTGTTGATCAGCAAATTCGGCAAAGCGTATTACGATCAGGTCAATATGGCGTGGATGTGGGCCAGGTTGTACAAACGGACAGCCGCCCTGGGATACTTCGTCGGTGGTTTTCAGGCCTTTGTGGATTTGCTGGTCGAGCGGGTCCGGTCTCAAGGGGGACGAGTCCGACTCAACCATCCCGTGCGGGGTATCTACCGAGCTGATGGGCAGATCGGG
>CAZXVB010000136.1:0-7473 GCA_964643875.1 uncultured Anaerolineales bacterium
GCCCCGCATCTCCGTTTGTTTGAGTTGGTCGGGTGTATCGAGGGCTACCAAGCGACCGTTGCTGATGAATCCCACTCGCTGGCACAGCTCCGCCTCGTCCATGTAGTGGGTGGTCACCAGTACTGTGACGCCCTTTTTTGCCATCGCATAGATCAATCCCCAAAAGTCGCGCCGGCTGATGGGATCAACGCCGGCCGTCGGCTCATCCAGGAAGATAACCTGTGGACGATGAACGATGGCGCACCCCAGCGCTAGACGCTGTTTCCATCCGCCGGAGAGGTTGGCCGTCAGTTCGTTTTCGTGTCCCTCCAACCCGGCCATCTGGATGATATCCGCTTCTCGTTGCCGTAGTTCATCCCGTTTTAGCCCGTAGGCCTGACCGTAGAAGCGGATGTTCTCCCGCGCGGTCAGGTCCTGATAAAGCGTGAACAACTGGGACATGTATCCTACATGAGCCTGCATCTTCTTGGCTTGCGTCGTGGGGTCATATCCCAGAACCCGCGCCGTCCCTTCCGTGATCTTTAGCAGGCCCAGCAGCATACGGATGGTGGTCGTCTTCCCGGCCCCGTTGGGCCCCAACCAACCATAGACCTCGCCGCGCCGCACCCGGAAACTGATATGGTCTACCGCTGTGAAATCCCCAAACCGTTTAGTCAGGTTTTCCACTTCGATGGTGAAATCATTTCTTTCCGCGTTCTGTGCGTTTTTCGTATCCATATCTCTCCTCAGTTAGAGGATTCCTTCTGTCGTCGGCGTCGGATGAGTGAGATGAACGCCTCTTCCATGCGGGGGGTAATTTCTCGCATCCCTTGATAGGTGATTCCCTTGCGAAGCAAAGCGTTTTCGATCTCGGCCCGCCGCCGTTCCAGATCATCCACGAAGACGTGTAGCATTGCGCCGTGGGTTTGCACCTCCAACACTCCCGGCATCTCTTCCACCATGCGCCAGGCCGGCACGAAATCCGAGGGGGTGAACTCCAGCAAACGCCCCGGCACCATCCTTTTGATCTCCGCCGGCGGCGCTGTGGCGATCAACTCCCCCGCGTACATCAGTCCTATCCAATTGCACCGCTCGGCCTCGTCCATATACGGTGTGCAGACGAAGATGGTGACCTTTTTTTCGGCGCGCAAGTGCCCCAGTAGATTCCAGAATTCTCGCCGACTGACAGGGTCCACCCCCAGAGTGGGTTCATCCAACACCAACACTTGTGGTTCGTGGACCAGGCTACACGCCAGGGCCAACTTTTTCTTCATACCACCGGAGAGGCGCCTGGCCAGCCGAGTGGTGAACTCGGACAGACCGGCGAATTCCAACAGTTCTGGGATTCGTCGCGCCTGATCCTCCGCGCTGACGCCGTGAACATCGGCGAAGAAACGCATATTTTCCATCACTGTCAGGTCGGGGGGCAGGGCAAATTGCTGGGCGATGTATCCCACCCGTTCGCGGATGGCGTAGGTGTCGCGCATCGAGTCATATCCTAAAATGGTGCTCTCGCCGGCCGTCCGGCGTAACAACCCCAGGATGACGCGAATGGTGGTAGTCTTACCGGCGCCGTCCGGCCCAATCAGGCCAAAGGTCTCGCCACGCATGACTTTGAAACGGATACCGTTCACCGCTGTCACCTGTCCAGAACGGGTCTTGAATTGTTTGACCAGCCCCCGGGTCTCGATGGTTACTTCTCTATCCATTGTGTCTCCTAGTCCAGACGTTTTCGGAACATCATAGCTGCCCCGACGATCACGACAAAGCCGTAGATCGCCAACACGACGACGTCCTGCCACAGGAATGTCAGCCCAATTCCCTTGGTGAACACACCTCGCACGATACGGTTGAAATATGTCAGGGGAATCAGATTTCCCACGAACCGCACTCCGGCCGGCATCGGTTCCATCGGGTAGATGAAGCCGGTCAGCAACACGGCCAACAGCAGCAGGACGAAGGCGATCTGCTGGGCCTCGTTCTGGGAGCGGGTGATCGTTGAGATCAGCAACCCCAGCCCCAGCCCCGAGACGACGAACAGCAGGGAAAGCCAGATGAACAACCAGGGGTCTCCCCGGAATGGAACACCAAACCAGTAGATGCCGGTTAGCACGATCAGTGCCGTATCCACGACTGTGACGACGATGTTGGGTACGATTTTGGCGATCATCAACTCGATGGGGCGGATGGGTGTAATTAAGAGTTGTTCGATGGTCCCCCACTCGTACTCTCGCACCACGGACATCGCGGTCAGATTGATCGCGACGAACTGAAGCAGCATAGCAGCAATCGCCGGGACGGCGAAGACCATACCGTCCATGTTGGGGTTGTAGAGCACCCGCGTGGCCGTTTCGATGGGCAGGCTTTCGACCGGCAGGGTGCCCAATCCGGCGGCCCCCAGCCGGCCAGCCTTTTCCATCAACAACTCGATGGACTGAGACTGGGCGATGGCGATGGCCGCGCTATACCCCGATTGGACGGTGAAGGAGTCCGAGCCGTCTATGATAATCAGCGCCTGTGCCTCGCCTCGTTCGACCTGGGCGGCGAAGTCGGGCGGAATCACAACCCCGACCCGTACCTTTCCCTCGTCTATGGCCTGGATCACCTCGGTCTCGTTCTGGACGTGCATAGCTACATCGAAGAATCCGGAGACCGTCAGCGCGTCTATGAAGGCCTGACTGCGGGTATCCATACTCATATCGGCTACAGCCATTGGAAGGTGATCCACGGTCAACGTCACTGCATAGGCGAACAGAAACAGCATCATAATCGGCGTCACCAATGTGAGCACCAGTGTACGGCGGTCTCGTATGACCTGGGTGCTTTCTTTGCGTACCAAAGCCCCAATGCGCTTTAAACTTTTCGAGATGTTATCTCCCATAATCGAACCTCTCCGGGGTCAATCTAGTTGTTGGCGGAACGCCCGGGCTGCCACGAACACGATGACAACCACGTAGACCGCCAGGGCGGCCACTTCTTCCCAAAAGTAATGCATCCCTAATCCTTTGGTAATGATCCCCCTGGCAATGGGCATAAAGTAGGTCAGCGGGAACAAGTTGCCCACCAACCGAATCGTCCAAGGCATCGTGTAGCGGGGAAAGATAAATCCGCACAGCACCACAGCGATCATCAGCAAGGTAGCGATCAACTGTTGAGATTGCTTTTGGTTTTGCGAGACGGTGGAAACCAACAGCCCTAACCCCAGGCCTGAGAAGGCGTACATAAACGAAAGCCAGCAGAACAGCCAGAAATTCCCCTGGAACGGTACACCAAACCAGAAGACGCCGGCCCCAATGATCGTTAGCATATTGATTATGGCAATCAACAGATGGGGTGCGATCTTGCCCAACATCAGTTCTGTCGGGCGGATGGGTGTGACCAGGATCTGTTCAATGGTGCCGGTCTCTCGCTCCCGTACCACAGATGAGGCTGTCAGGGCAATGGTTTGGGTCTGGAGAAGCATCGCCACCAGGCCGGGGATCAGGAACCACAAATCGTCCAGGTTCGGGTTGTACAGGATGCGCACCCGTCCGTCCAGCGGCATCAGGTTTTCGGCGTTTCCCGTGATCAACCCTGCCCGTTGCACCCGTTCCATCACAATCTCGGTTGCATGTGCCTGGGCAATAGTGCTGGCGGCGTTGTACGCCGAGAGGGCCGTGAACAGGTCGGCGCCATCCACCAGGAAGAGCGCCTGCGCTGTTCCCCGTTCGACCTGTTCCCCGAAATCCGGTGGGATGATCACGGCGGCCTTGGCCTGACCGGCATCTATGGCGGCCATGGCCCTGGCTTGGTCTGGCACGTATATAGCCACGTCGAAGAAGCCGGAGGTAACCAGTGCGTCCACGTAAGCGTGGCTGGCTGCGTCCAGGCTCTGGTCTGCCACGGCCATAGGCACATGCTCGATGTTCATGTTGATCGCGTACCCGAAAAGGAACAACTGGATGATTGGCAACAACAGCAGGATGATCAGTGTGCGTCTGGCCCGAATCGTTTGGATGAACTCTTTTTGCATTACAGCCCAAATGCGTTGTAGCATATCAACTCCTTGTCTTGCATGATTCATCTTGCATGATTCATCTTCTCCGTGTGCACTAAATGTGCACTAGTGGGCGCGGATTCCCTCCAACAGGATGTCCACAACCACCTCCGCTATGTCCCGGCGTTGTTCCGGCGGCGGTAATGTCCCCACACCGCGCAAGGCCGGTAGGAGCAGCGCCACGAACATCCCCAATGCTATTTGGGCGACCAGGTCGGGGTCTACAGGGCGAAAGTCCCCCCGCTCGATCCGGTCTGTCACATAGCTCGTCAATCGGTGGTGAATGTACTCCAACTGTCCCATGACGAATTCTTGCAGCGTCTCGTCATTGGTCCACGCCTCCAATATCAGGGTGCGCGTGAAAGGGATTTGTGTCTCCGAGATGCTTAGCCCTTTCTCGAACATCTCGATGATCGCTTCCCGGTCGGCCGGCTCTTCCTCTCCGGCCAGAAAGACTTGCTCCATCAACTGAGCGGAGTGGTTGAAGATGGCGGAGAGGATGTCTCGTTTGCTCTTGAAGTAGTTGTATAGTGTGCCTTCCGAGACA
The DNA here is from genome assembly GCA_964643875.1 of uncultured Anaerolineales bacterium. Lineage (GTDB taxonomy): Bacteria > Chloroflexota > Anaerolineae > B4-G1 > B4-G1 > CAZXVB01. The sequence goes on from CAZXVB010000136.1 coordinate 4,563, forward strand.
TCGGCTGCATCGGCAATCTCTCGAATGGTAGTGGCGGCGTACCCTTTTTCGGCGAAGATCTGGGCGGCGGCGGTCAGAATCTCGTTTCGCCTACGTTTGGCACGTCTCTGGCGACGTTCCTCGAACCGTCGGCGAATCTTCTTGCTGGTCATCGTTCTCCTGGCCTTTCTTATGTGGTTGTGATACTGGCCTGTTCAGGCTGGCGGTTGAAACTGCGCCTGAGGAGCTACATACGATAATACGCGCTCAAAAACTGTACAATTGTTCATAAATTGAGTGCATTATACAATAAATGAACGGATATGTCAAATTCGGGACGATGGCTATGGCGCACATAAGTTTTGAGTGGAGGTTTACTTCTTGACAAAAATTAAACAGCACATTACAATTATTAATATATAACTTAATTTTATTTAGGAGAGAAAAAACGATGTATCCTATCTCGACTGAATGTCCTATCTGCCACAACGATTTGCTGATAACGCGGCTGATGTGCCCTAATTGCGGCACTACTATAGAGGGCCATTTCACCCTGGAGCCGTTTTTCCACCTCACCCCGGAGCAATTGGGGTTTGTGGAAACCTTTTTACGCTGTGCTGGCAAGATTAATTGTGTAGGGAGGGAACTGGGCCTCTCTTACCCCACCGTCCGCAGCCGTTTAGAGGAGATCATCCGCGCCCTGGGGTACGAGGTCAAAGGGAAGGAGACGGGGCGGGAAGCCTTCGTTGACAATGGTAATGGCAATGATAATGACGAGGAGAAGAACCAACGTCAAATCCTGGAATGACTGTCTCGCCACGAAACGGTCCACGGCAACACGAAATTGTATGCCGTCGGGCCAGTCTCCCTCGAACAAACCTTTGGCAACCTGAATGCCAGGCAGGTAGGGGGAGAATTGAATGTGCAGGCCGCAAAAGGAAACGTGCGTATCCGTCAGGTAGGGGGCACGCTCACTTTGGGTCAGGTGGATGGTAATCTGATAGTCGAGGGGATGCAGGGTGACTTGGCGGCGGATAACGTTCGGGGAAACATTCGCCTTGGTGCACCATTCCCCGCCGGGACTGTCCACCGCTTGAACTGTGCCGGCAACTTGATCGTCCATCTTCCTGTTGAAGCCGACTTAGCACTAACACTCAGCGCCAGTGGCGGAGTCCGCTCAACGATCCCCGACCTGGATTTGGAGGAGGATCAAGGTCAGGTGCGAGGCGTCATAGGGACTGGCGCCGCCAACCTGGAAGCGCGGGTCAGCGGGCACGTATTCTTGTTGCCTGCCGAGTTGAATGCTGGTGCGGCAGATACGTTTGACTCGGACCTGAACGAATGGGGAACTCTGGTGGAGGGCATCGTCGCCAGGGCATTGGCAAAAGCGGAAGCTCGCTTAAAGGAAAGTTTGGAACGTGTGGGTAGTGGCGACGACCGTCGTGGAAAGCGGGCGGTAGAAAAGGCCCGTCAGGCCGCCCGGAAGACGGAGCAGGCGCGCATGCGGGCAGAGCGGGCAGAAAGGCGCTGGCGGCGGGCTAGCGGCAGACGCACCCGTTCGAAGCGGGATACGGTGACGGACGAGGAACTGATGCGCATCTTGCGCCTGGTGGAAGAGGAAAAGATTACTCCCGAACAGGCAGCCGATCTTCTGGCTGCGTTGAATGGGCAATGATTGTTTCGAGAGGAGAAAATGCAATATGGCAAACACAGGACAGCCATTGCCCCAATGGCAAATTCCTTTCTTCACTATCTGGAGCGGGCAGGCGTTTTCTGTGCTGGGTAGCATGTTGGTGGAGTTTGCGCTCATCTGGTAGCTGACCAGAACCACCGGCTCGGCGACTGTCTTGGCAACAGCGACGTTGGCAGCGATGTTGCCGCGCATATTCGTAGGGCCGGTCGCCGGGGCGCTGGTTGACCGATGGAATCGGCGCATTGTGATGATTATGGCTGATGGGATAGTCGCGCTGGCGACGAGAGACGATAGAGAAAGAAACCAAGGTGTATAGAATGAACACAATTCTACGTGGACTATCGGTGCGCCCCCTCGCCATCTACAATGAGTATCCACGCCAGTTCTGGACACTCATCTTTGGTATGTTCATTGACCGACTCGGTGGTGCTCTTCTGTTTCCCTTCCTGACGCTTTACATCACTCATAAGTTCGGTGTAGGCATGACAGAAGTGGGCGTGATCTTTGGATTGGTCTCAGTCTTGAGCGTCGTGGGCAGCATGCTCGGAGGCGCACTGACTGACCGTCTGGGTCGTAAGGGCATGTTGATCTTTGGATTGCTCGTCAGCGCGTTTATCAACTTGATGCTGGGGTTGGTGAATGAGATCGGGTCCGTCTACGTCGGTGCACTGTTCATTGGACTATTTGGTAACACTGGTGGCCCAGCACAACAGGCGATGGTCGCCGACCTGTTACCAGAGGAAAAGCGTGCCCATGGGTTTGGCATTTTCCGTGTGATGGCCAACCTGGCCGTCACCATCGGTCCGGCGATTGGGGGAATGCTGGCCGCTAAATCGTATCTGTTACTGTTCATCTGTGATGCTGTTGCCAGCACGATCACCGCTGGAATCGTGCTCCTGGCGATTCGGGAGACCAAACCTACTTCGCATGCGGGGACATCTGAGCAGACGATGACCCAGACATTTGGTGGTTACCTGGAAGTTCTGCGGGATAACACTTTTGTTCTATTCATCGGCGCATGTATCTTGATGACCGCCGTTTATATGCAGATGAACACCACGCTCTCTGTTTACCTGCGGGACGTTCACTCTGTCTCCGAGCAAGGCTTTGGCTACATCTTAAGCCTCAACGCGGCAATGGTTGTGCTATTCCAATTTGCCATTGCGCGTAAAATCAGCAGATATCGCGATACCCTCACCAAGTTTTCGCAAATTCAGGCTAGGAGTCGCGAGCGGGAGA